>DATDFH010000640.1:0-10929 GCA_036522715.1 Verrucomicrobiia bacterium | reverse complement strand
GCGCCCGTCACCGGCGGCAACTGCTCGCTCTACAACCAAAGTCCCGCCGGCCCGATTGACCCGACGCCCACCGTCGCCGTCGTGGGCCTGATCGAGCAGCCAGCGCACGTGACGACGCAGTGGTTCAAGGACGAGGGCGACGTGATCCTGCTGCTCGGCCCGGCGGAGAATCCCGTCGTGGACGCCGCTGATCCGCTGCTCGGCCTCGGCGGCTCGGCGCATCTGCAGGTCATCCACGGCAAGAAGACCGGCAGCCCGCCGCGCTGCGACCTCGCACAACAGAAGACGATTCACGACGCGCTGCTGACGTTCATCCGCAACGGCTTGGTGCAGAGCGCTCACGATTGCAGTGAAGGTGGCCTCGCCGTGGCGCTGGCCGAGAGCTGCATCTCGCAACTTATCGCCCGCGAAACCCCGCGGCTCATCGGGGCGAAATTGGACTTGAGCGGCGCAAAGGCCGCCCGCCTCGATGCACTGCTCTTCGGCGAAACTCAGGGCCGCATCGTCCTTTCCGCCACCGCCGCAAACGCAAAAAAAATTCTCGCCGAAACCAAAAAGCTCGGTGTCGGCATCGTCCGCCTCGGCACCGTCGGCGGCGACGCGCTTGAGATCAAAATCTCCGCCGGCGAGTTTAGTGCCAAGCTCACCGAACTGCACGACCCGTGGTGGAACAGCATCGCGCGCGTGATGGCGTGAACACGCCGACCGCGTCGGATTTTCACTGCCGGACCACTGGCGCGAAACGTTTCTCGCGCCGATATTTCACTCGGCACTTGCCAACACTTCGCGCCTCCGGTTGAGTTCCCGAGCGGCGCGGCGCTTGATGCAGTATTACCCAAAACACTATTGCGGTGTCTTCGGCATTTTCGGCCATCCGAATGCCGCGGAGTTGACCTACTACGGACTCTACGCGCTCCAGCACCGCGGCCAGGAGAGCGCGGGAATCGTCACCTGCGACGGCCACCAGTTTCGCGTCCACCGCGGCATGGGTTTGGTGCCGCAGATTTTCACGGGCGAAATCCTCCATGGCCTCGTCGGCAAAATGTCCGTTGGCCACACGCGATACTCGACCACGGGCAGCTCGCACATTCGCAACGCGCAACCGCTCACCGTCGATTGCGCGCGCGGGCAGATCGCCATCGCGCACAACGGCAACCTCACCAACGCCGCCCAGCTCCGCGAGGAACTCGAATCGCGCGGCTCGATTTTCCAGACCACGGTCGATAGCGAGATCATTCTCCACCTGATGGCGCAACCCGACCTCGGCGGCACGGAGAACAATCTCATCCAGACCATCCGGCGGATTGAGGGCGCGTATTCGCTGGTGATCATGACCGAGGACGAGTTGATCGGCGTGCGCGACCCGCACGGGTTCCGGCCGCTCTCCATCGGGCAGGTCGATGGCGCGTGGGTGTTGTCCAGCGAGACGTGCGCGTTCGACCAGATTCACGCGAAGTTCATCCGCGAAGTCGAACCGGGCGAGATCGTCATCATCAACGAAAACGGGCTGCGCAGCATCAAGGCGTTCCCCGATCACGAGCGGCGCGCGTTCTGCATCTTCGAGTACGTCTATTTCGCGCGGCCCGACAGCAACATCGCGGAGCGGAGCGTCTATCGAGTGCGCAAGGAACTGGGCCGCCAGCTTGCCCGCGAGCACCCGATCCCCGCCGACATCGTCGTGCCCGTGCCCGACAGCGGCGTGTACGCTGCGCTGGGTTACTCGGAGGAATCCGGCATCCCGTTCGAGATGGCGTTCATCCGCAACCATTACGTCGGGCGCAGCTTCCTCCAGCCCTCGCAACTCATCCGCGACTTCAACGTGCGCGTGAAGCTCAACCTCATCGGCGAACTCGTGCGCGGCAAACGCGTGGTCATCGTGGACGATTCGATCGTGCGCGGCACCACCTGCAAGACGCGCGTGAACACGCTCAAGGAAGCCGGTGCGACCGAGGTGCACGTGCGCGTGAGTTGCCCGCCGCACATGAATCCGTGCGTGTACGGCATCGATTTCCCGGACCGGAAGAAGTTGATGGCGGCGAATTATTCCGTGGACGAGATCCGCCAATACCTGAACGCCGATTCGCTCGGTTATCTCTCGCAGGACGGCATGGTCAAGGCGACCAGTCTGCCGAAGAGCGGCTTCTGCATGGCCTGCTACGACGGCAATTACCCGGTGAAGTACGATCCCAAGCTGGAGAAGAACATCATGGAGCGCCGCCGCATGAGGGTGGAAAGCCTCGGCGAAGCGCTGGCGAAGGAGGAGATGCAGACGCGATTGCTTTGAAAGCCGCGAACAGCGAACGACTGCCGTCATGAAATGCCCTTCCTGCCAATCCGAGCGCGTCATCGAAGGAAAGCACTTCAATTGGATTGCGGGCGGAAGATTTCAATATTTTCGGCCGAAGGGACTTAAGAAACTTGCAAGCTCGGCGGACGTAAGGGTCGACCCTGCGTTCTGTGCCTGTTGCGACTGCGGGTTGCTGTGGTCAAGGGTGGACGCGAATAAGTTGACTGACCTGCTCGAACAGAACGGGTCCAGTCAAACCCGGCGACAGCTTGGATTCGAGAGGGCGGCGAGGTAGGGCGCGCTGTCCTCAGCCCGCCCCGGCGAGGCAAACCGACTCCCAATTTGAATCGCGGCGCGGTGAGGACACCGCGCCCTACCAGCGCAAGTTTTTGACATGAAACAGAAAGCCTACGCCGCCGCCGGCGTTGACATCGATCTGGGCAACAAGGTCAAGGCCACGTTGCCCCAACTGCTCGCGTCCACGCACCGCCGCGAGGTGCTCGGCAAGGTGGGCGGCTTTGGCGGGATCTTCGCGCTCGACGTGAAGAAGTATCGCCAGCCGGTACTCGTCTCATCGGTCGATGGCGTGGGCACCAAGCTCAAGCTCGCCTTCGCGATGGACCGGCACGACACCATCGGTGAGGACTTGGTGAATCACTGCGTCAACGACATCGCCGTGCTCGGCGCCGAGCCGCTGTTTTTCCTCGACTACCTCGGCACGGGCAAGCTGGAGCCGCACGTCTTCACCGAAATCATCAAGGGCTTCGCGCGCGGCTGCGCGGCCAACCGTTGCGCGCTCATCGGCGGCGAGACCGCGCAGATGCCCGGCTTCTACCAGCCGGGGGAATACGACGTCAGCGGCACGATCGTCGGCGTGGTCGAGAAATCGAGGATGCTCAACGGTCAGAAAACCGTGCGTTCCGGCGACGCCGTCATCGGCATCGCCTCCAGCGGCCTGCACACCAACGGGTATTCACTCGCTCGGAAGATTTTCTTCGAGACGGTCAGACTGAAACCAAAGAGCTACGTGCCCGAGTTGAAGAACACCATCGGCGACGAACTGCTCAAGGTCCACGTCACCTACGGCCCGCTCGTGCAGGCGCTGCTCAAACGCTTCAACTCCAAACCCCAAACTCCAAACTCCAAACTTCCGATCAAGGCTTTCGCCCACATCACCGGCGGCGGCTTCGTGGACAACATCCCGCGCGTGCTCCCGAAGAATTGCGACGTGCTCGTCCGCAAAGGCTCGTGGGACATGCTGCCCGTCTTCCGGATGATCGAGGCGAAGGGCGACGTGCCCGAAGCCGAGCTGTATCAAGTCTTCAACATGGGCATCGGCATGGTCACGATCGTCGCCGCAGCAAGCGCGGACGCCGTGCTCAAAACCATCCGTGCTGCGAAACACGACGCGTGGCTCATCGGCGAGGTCGTGAAGGGCAGCGCCGAAGCGAAGGTTGTCTGACGGCGCGTGAAGATCGCCGTCTATTTTCTGCCTTTCATCATCGCCTCGCGGAATGGTTTTCCATCAACAAACAGCTCCTTGATCATGCCGTTGCCGGACGACGGCGCGGCGACTTGCACCGTGAGTTTGCCGGTTGGATTACCCGTGCCTTCGGAAACGTAGAAGCGTTCAAGGCCGTATTCGACGGACGCGCTGTTTGTCCCCGTACTCCACCATCCACGCTCAACGCGTCCGCGAAGCACGACCTGATTTTCGTTAGCCTGCGGCGTGTTCGTCGCGACCCGCACGATCTCGTGGAACTCGCCGCGCTTCTCCAACACGACGTAAACTTTGCTGCCCTCAGTCGGACTATTTGTGAGCGGCGGCGTAAAGAGATTCAAAGGCACGTCGCTGATCTTGTAACGGAGGATGACGTAGTCGCCACGTAGCATGTCGCGCGGATCAACAGGGCGCGTTTCGAGCAGGATCGTTCGGCCTCGCGCGAGCACCCACTCTTGCATGACAGTGGTGGCAACCATCCACGCGGCTTGCAGGCCGACCACGAGCACCAACAGTTTGAGCTTCACGGCGCGGCCTCCTTCATCCGGCGCAGCAGCTTCCGGCGCTTCTTTTCGAGGTAAATTCCGAACGCAATGAGGAAAATTCCCGAGAGCAGGAACATCCAGCCCGTCGTCGCCATCGAGCCAAACAGGTCGAAGTAAACCGTGATGATCAGCACGGCGACCATCGCGACGCCAAGATTGATGTAGAAGGCCGAGCGTAGTTGAACACCGACCTGGATTTGGAGCAGCGCGATGATGAACAGCACGATCGACGCGGGCCAACGGATGGGGACTGTTGCGTTGGGGTCCCAGTGCCATCCGTCCTCCATGTTTGCGCCCCACCACAGCGCGGCCCAACTCAGCGCGACGCCACCGGCCAGCGCGGCCAGCCACGTCCAGCGCCACTGCGGCGTGAGCCGTTTGTCCGCGCGTTGCGCAAGGGCGGCCAGCACGAGGGCGACGACGCTCATGATGGCGAAGAGCGGCATTGCCTTGCGCGTCCACTCGGATTCGTGCCGGCTGAACCAAACCCACGTCAGCGGATAGAGGCCAAGGTTGAACGCCAGCAGGCCGAGCTTTTCGGTCGGCCCGGCAAATTCGTCGAAACTTGTTCGTCGAAGGATTCCGCCTGCGCCCAGGTAGCACAGCCCCAGCAGGGCAAAGAGCAGCACTTGAAGTTCACTGCCACTCCACCCGTAATGGAACAAGCCGTCGGGTGAATCGAGTTCCATGCCGAACCACGTTCCAAATGCGAGCAGGCTCAAAACGTGTTGCGCCTTCGAGCGGAGAATCCAAGCGAGCGGCGTGATCCCCACGAACCAGAGCGCGATCGCATTCGGCAGTCGCGACGAGAGGTTGTAGATCTGGCCGAGCAACGCAACGTTCGCGAGGAAAAGCCCCGCACCGACGAAATGTAGCGCCTCCCCCGCTTTCGGATAGTCGCGGCGCACTTCGCGCAACCACCAGCCGCCGCCGTGCGCCCCCAGCATCAATCCCAAGGCGCAGACCACCTTCACCAAACGCGGAATTGCCGCCCAGTTCGCCGAGATGAGGAGGACGATGCCAGCGACGATCAGCACCGCGCCGATCCACGAGATGATCACGAGGAACTTGTTGCTCTCCTCCCGCAATTTGAAGTGCTCGACAATCCGAACCTGCTGTTCGGTCGAAATCAGTCCGGCAGCCTGGATTTGTTCAATGTCGGAGAGTTTCATGCCACATCGTTTTCCCGGTGCTCGATGGCGTGCAGGCTATCAAGTGGCGACGAGATGGAAACTCCATTCTTCACGGAAATTCCTGTCCACGGTTCACGGATTCCGTGATTCAATCGCTGCGCATGAAGTTGTTGGTCATCGGTTCCGGCGGGCGCGAGCACGCGCTGGTGTGGAAGCTGGCGCAATCGCCGCTGGTCACGCGGATGTGGTGCGCGCCAGGCAACGCGGGCATCGCCGGAGAGCTTCTGACTTCGGATCAAAAGGTCGAGTGCGTGAACATCGGCGCGGAGGATTTGCCCAAGCTGCTGGAGATCGCGCAGGGCGAGAAAGTTGATCTCACGGTCGTCGGCCCGGACAACCCGCTGGCGGCAGGCATTGTGGATTTGTTTCAGGAGACGGGGCTCAAGATTTGGGGGCCGAGCCAGAAGGCGGCGCAGTTCGAGGCGAGCAAGGCGTTCTCGCAGGACTTCATGGAAAAGCATGGCATCCCGACGGCGAAGTCGGGCACCTTCAGTGATCCGGCGGCGGCGAAAGGTTTTGCCGCAAGCCTCGGCGGACGTTGCGCGGTAAAGGCCGACGGGCTGGCGCTCGGTAAAGGCGTCTTGCTCACCGGCAGCGTCGTTGAGGCGGAAAAGGCCATCGACGAAATCATGGTCAGCAAGGCGTTCGGCGCGGCGGGCCAGCGGATCGTGATCCAGGAATTGCTCGAAGGGATGGAGATTTCGCTGCACGCGTTGTGCGACGGCAAGGTGGCGAAACTTTTCCCCACTTCACAAGATCACAAGCGCGCGCTCGACGGCGACCGGGGCCTCAACACTGGCGGCATGGGCACCTATTCGCCCGCGCCGTTCCTGACTGACAAGCAAGTGGCGGAATTGGGAAAGGCCATCCTCGATCCGTGGCTCGAGGGCTGCGCGGCCGAAGGAATTGATTTTCGTGGCATCATTTACCCTGGCGTGATGCTGACCAAGCGCGGCCCGAAGGTGCTGGAGTTCAATGCCCGCTTTGGCGATCCGGAGACGCAGGTCTATCTCCCGCGGCTGGAGAACGATCTCGCGGAGTTGTTGCTCGCGAGCGTCGAGGGCCGGCTCGACAAGCTCGAACTCAAGTGGTCGATCCACGCCAGCGTCTGTGTCGTGCTGGCCAGTGGCGGCTATCCAGGAAATTACGCCAAGGGCAAAGTCATCAACGGCCTCGACGCGGTAGCGAAACTTCCGAACACGAAAGTCTTCCACGCCGGCACCGCGCTGAAGGACGGGCAAATCGTGACCAACGGCGGCCGCGTGCTGGGCGTGACGGCATGGGCGCGTGATCTTGGCTCCGCGCGCCACGCAGCCTACACGGCGGTGGACCAGATTCATTTCGAGGGCGTGCATTACCGCCGCGACATCGCTGCGAAGGCGTTGACGTAATCTCCAATTGCCAATTTGCGGCGGCCCGCCGACACTGCCTCGCGCCAACTATGATGCGTCTCCTGAACCAAGTTTCTCTCGCGCTGCTGCTCGCCCTCGCCACCGTTCGCGCGGCAGAGCAAAAGGACTTGCCCAAGTTCGAGGACCTCTCCGGCCTGATCCGCTCCAATCTGCCGGGCGTGACCGATGCGGAGATCGACCGGGCGGCGGCGCAGGGAGTGTTGAACCATTTCAAGGGCCGTGTGGTGCTGGGCAACGGCAAGGCGGCCACGACCAACGGCATCGCGCTGGTCAGCCGCTCGACGGTTTACGACGGCGCCATCGCGTATCTTCGAGTCGCGCGGGTCGAGGACGGAGCGGCGGCAAAAGTGTCGGCGGCATTGGACAAACTTGCGGCGAAGCAGAAGCCCAAGGGCTTGGTGCTGGACCTGCGTTACGCATCGGGCAGCGATTACGCCGCGGCTGCGGCGGTGGCGGACTTTTTTGTCGCAAAGGAGCAGTTGCTCATCGACTGGGGCGGCGGCAAAGCGCGCTCAACCGCGAAGGACAAGCCAATCAAGCTGCCGCTGGCCGTGTTGATCAACAGCCAGACGCGCGGCGCGGCTGAAGCGCTCGCGGCGATCCTGCGCCAGAGCGCATCGGCGCTGATCATCGGCAACAACACCGCTGGCGAAGCGAGCATGTTCAACGACTTCACTCTCGCCGAAGGGCAGAAGGTGCGACTCGCCGCCGGCTCGGTGAAACTGGGAAACGGCGAGGCGCTCTCGATCAAAGGCGTCGCCCCGGACCTCGCGGTGAGCGTCACATCCGAGGAAGAGCGCGCGTATTTCAGCGACCCGTTCAAATCGCCCCGCCCCGTGATCGCCAAGGTCAACGGCGCCACCAACAGTTCCTCCACCAACCAGCCGTTCCGCCGTATCAACGAGGCGGAACTCGTCCGCCTCCAGCGCGAAGGCAACCTGCCCGACGACGACTCGCCGTTGCCCGCCGCGACCGGGAAAGCGGCGCCGGCCAAGCCGGTGCTGCGCGATCCCGCCCTGACCCGCGCGCTGGACGTGCTCAAGGCCCTGGCCATCGTGCAGCCCGGTCGCGCGCCGTGAATTTTCGCCGTTGACGATTTGGCGACCGACCCACACTTTGAGTTTCCTGTTTTCGCATGAAGTCGATCCTGTTCATTTGCACCGGCAACATTTGCCGCAGCCCGATGGCCGAGGCACTGTTCCGCCACGCCATCAAGGGCCGCCGGGACTTCCGCGTGGTGTCTGCCGGGCTGGGGGCTATCGACGGCCAGCCGCCCAGCGCCAACGCCGTCCGCGCGATGAAGGAACTGGGCATCGACATCAGCCAGCAGCGCAGCCGCATGCTTACCGGTGAACTGGTGCAGCAGGCCGATTACATCTTCGGCATGACCCACAGCCACGTCGATGCCGTGATGCTCATGTATCCGCAGGTGGCGGAGAAAACTTTCCTGCTGCGCGAATTCGACGAAACGCTCCACGAGTTTGAAAAGGACATCAGCGATCCGATCAACGGTTCGCTCGATGTTTACTTGAACTGCCGCGACCAGATTGAGCAGGGTATCGCCTCGATGTTGAACTTCCTCGAACAGGCCGAGGCGCAGGCGGTGCACGCCGCGCATCCGGAGAAACTGACCGTCGCAGTGGGCGCCGACCACGCCGGCTTCGAGCTCAAGCAGGCTCTCAAGGACGCGCTCGCCAGGCACGGCACGCACGTCTTCGACCTCGGGACGGTGTCGAAGGACTCGACAGACTATCCCGACTACGCGCACGCTGTTGCGCAGGCGGTGGCCGACGGCAAGGCGGACATCGGGTTGCTGGTTTGCTCGACCGGCGTCGGCATGAGTATCACTGCCAACAAGGTGCCCGGCGTGCGCGCCGCGTTGGTGTTCAATGAGGACATGGCCCGCCTGGCCCGCGCGCACAACAACGCCAACGTGCTCTGCCTCGGTGCGCGCCAGACCCCGCCCGAGCAGGCGCAACGCATCATCGATGCGTTCCTCCAGTCCCATTTCGAAGGCGGCCGGCACGACCGCCGCGTCCACAAGATCGAACCGCCGTTGGCGCCCGGCCGGTTGCGCCTGAGCGCGGTCGATCCCGCCATCGCGGAGGTCATCGAGCACGAGCGTGTGCGGCAGCAGGAGAACATCGAACTGATCGCGAGCGAAAACTTTACGAGTCCCGCCGTGATGGAGGCGCAAGGCTCGGTGCTGACCAACAAGTACGCCGAGGGTTATCCCGGGAAGCGCTGGTACGGGGGCTGTGAGAATGTCGATGTGGCCGAGCAACTCGCCATTGAGCGCGCAAAGAAGCTTTTTGGCTGCGAACACGCCAACGTCCAGCCGCACTCCGGCTCGGGCGCGAACATGGCGGTGTATTTCGCCTTCCTCAAGCCGGGTGACAAGATGCTGACGATGGACCTCAGCCACGGCGGCCATCTGACGCACGGCAACAAGGCGAACTTTTCCGGCAAGTTTTTCGAGATCGTCCACTACGGTGTACGCAAGGACGACGAGCGCATCGACTACGACCAGCTCGCGGAGATGGCGCGGCAGCACCGGCCGAAGATGATCACCGTCGGCGCGAGTGCCTATCCGCGCATCATCGACTTCAAACGCATGAGCGAGATCGCGCAGGAGGTCGGGGCGTTCCTGCTGGCGGACATTGCGCACATCGCCGGCTTGGTGGCGGCGGGCATTCATCCCAGCCCGGTGCCGTATGCCGATTTCGTCACCACCACGACGCACAAGACATTGCGCGGTCCGCGCGGCGGCCTCGTGATGTGCAAGGCGAAGTACGCGAAGGAAATTGATTCGCAGGCGTTCCCCGGCATCCAGGGCGGACCGCTCATGCACGTGATTGCGGCGAAGGCGGTCTGCCTGCACGAAGCGCTCCAGCCCGGGTTCAAGAAGTATCAGGAACAGATTGTGCGCAATGCGCAGGCGCTCGCCGACGGGATGAAACGCAACGGCTACCGGCTCGTCTCCGGCGGCACCGAGAACCACCTCATGCTGGTCGATGTTGGCCAGCGCAACCTCACGGGCAAGGATTGCCAGATCGCGCTCGATGAGGCTGGCATCACGTGCAACAAGAACACGATTCCCTTCGAGACGCGCTCGCCCTTCCAGGCCAGCGGCATCCGGCTGGGCACACCCGCGGTGACCACGCGCGGCATGAAGGAGCCGGAAATGGCGGCGATTGCCGACATGATTTGTGAAGTGCTGCTCGACATCAAAAACGTTGACGCCGCACATCAGGTGCGCCAGCGTGTCCGTGAACTGACCGCAAGATTCGCCTTGCCCTACTGAGCGCAGTCTCCACCGGGCGAAGAAAATTCCCGAACGACGGCTGCGCGGATTGAACAAATCTTCATCGCCAGCATCGAAAGGGTGATCTTGCCAGCGGGTCGCCGGTGCAACACAGGCCAGGAAAAAAATTTGAAAACCATCTGAACTTTATGCCCCGACCAAAGAAATCCCCGAAGGTGAAACCGCCGGAAACGCCGGTTGACGAAACCGGAAACGTCGCCACCGCCATCGCCGAACCGCCGCCCGCCGAAACGACGTCCGCGCTCGAGCCAGCGCCAACGCCGGAACCGCCCGCTCCCGAAGCGAAGGCCGAACCCGCGCCCGCGAAACCCGGCAAACCCGGCAAGCCCGGCCGCGACGTGACCGGGCAGCTCATCAAGATCGCGCAGCTCCAGTCCATGTCGATGCCGCAGCTCACGGTGATGGCCAAGGACATGGCCATCGAGAACTTCGGCACGATGCGCAAGCAGGAGTTGATCTACCAGATCCTCCAGGAGAACGCCAAACAGAGCGGTATCCTCTTTGCCGAGGGCGTGCTGGAAATTCTGCCGGAAGGCTACGGCTTCCTGCGCTCGCAGAGCTTCAGCTACCTGCCGTGCCCGGAGGACGTTTATGTTTCACCGTCGCAAATCCGCCGGTTCGACCTTCAGACAGGTGACTTGATTGCCGGCCAGATCCGACCGCCCA
>DATDFH010000639.1:0-3951 GCA_036522715.1 Verrucomicrobiia bacterium | reverse complement strand
GAAGCACCGCGTCACCGAGGAATTCCAAACGCTGATTGTTATCCAGCCGGGTTCCAGCCTCGTGCGCCACCGATGGATGCGTCAGTGCCAGTCGAAGCAGGGCGGGGTCGCGGAATTGAAAGCCCAGCCTGGATTCCAGTTCGGCGGGATCAGCCACGGGCGATCAGGAGTCAGCCGCGTGCGCAGCGTCAGTTGCGGCGACGACTTCGGGCGCCGGCGCGGCGGGAGTTTGCGCGACGTCTGAAGGCGGTGGGTTCAATCCGTGCGCCATCAACTCGCCCACTTCCCTCTGCACGGCTTCGAGCTGGTGCAGTTGCAATTCGGGATCGACGATCGTGAACACGTCGCCGTTGCCGGCGTGTTCGTAAACGAAGACGCGTTTGCCGTCCTGCTGCAACTGGTCCCTGACCTTGAGCAGGCGCTTGCGTTCGAGCATCACGGCGAGGATGTAGCGCGCCGCGGCGTGCGCCGGATCATTCTGTTCGATCAGCTTGCGGAGCAGCGACTCGGCGGTCTCGTGTTTGATCGGGTCGGGCGCGGCGGCGGGTGGCGCTTCGTAAACGCCCTGCCAGTGCGAGATGAATCCCTTCCGTGCGTTGGCCCCGTGACTGAACTGCGTCTGCCAGCACGCGTCGCAGACATCGTGGCGGCGATAGCCGATCTTCTCGTCGGAGAGGAGCGTGTGATATGCCTCCCGGTCGGCGAAGGGTTTCTGGCACGACTGGCATTCGTGCGCGCGGCTCTGGAGGTTCCAATCAATCATCGCAAAATTCGCGCCCACGGCCGGCGCGACGTGGACTCATTATTGCCAAGGCAACATCCGCTGCAACCCTTTTGAAAAAACTCAGGCCGGGCGGTCGGCCCGGCCTGATGCGACAAAGCTGGCTGGATTCCTTACGGCTCCGCGATGATCTCGGCGCGGCGCTGGTGATATTCGTGCGGCGTGATCTTGTCGGACATGTAGAGCGAAGTCAGATCGGCCAGGCGCTGCCATTTGGTCTGCGAGATCGGCAGGTCAAACTTCGGCCCCGGCACGGCGGCCTTGGGAGCGGCGCTCTCGGCGACCGCGGTCTTCACGGGTTTCTCCGCTGCCTTGGTTTTTGCAGGCGGCTGCGTCGCGGCCTTCGCTTGGGGTTTGGTCTCGGCCTTTGGAGTGGCGACCACAGTTGGTGTCGGCTTCGGTGTCGCAGCGGTCTTGGTTGCCGGGGCGGGTTTCGGTGTCGGCGCGGAACTAGGAGCGACCAGGCGCGTGGGCTGTGGCGTCGCGGCGACCGCGGCCTTCGGCTGCGGTGCAGGTTGAGCCATTGTCTGTTCGAGTGCCGCGCGGGCGCGGGCCTCCGCGTCGGGACTGAGCGAAGATGGCAGAGCAGGAGGCGGCGTTGCGGTGACAACTGGCTTCGCACCAGGTATGGGCGCCGCTGCCGGTGCAGTGACGACCGGTTTGGGCGCGGGTTGTGTCGCGGGCGGCGGCGCCACGTACACGGGCGTTCCTGGCGCCGGCGCGGCGGCTCCGACTTGCGGCCGTGGCGCCGGACGTTCAACGGCCACGGGGGCGGGCGGCCGTGGCCCGGTTGGCGGGACCAACACCTGATTGCGCGGAAGATTTCCGGAAGGCGGGGGCGGCGGAGTGAACGTGCGCGTCACCGTCGGTTTGGTTGCGGGCGCAGGTGCGGGGGGCGGTTGAGCGACTTGCGGTGGGGCAACAGTCGTTGGCGCGGGTTGCGCGGACTCGACCAGCTTTTGCTGGAGCATGGCGCGCGCACGTGCTTCGGCATCTGGGCTGAGTGTCGGTGAACCAGTCTGGACGGCAGACGGGGTGGGAACTGTGGCCGTGGGCTTCATCGGTCCCGTAGGTGGTGCCAGAACTTGATTGCGCGGTAGGTTGCTCGGCGGCGGCGGAGGTGCAGTCACAGTGCGTGGCGCCGCCGGTTGAGTGACTTGAGGCCTGGCGACTTGGGGCTGAGCGACCTGAGGCTGGGCCACGGGCTGCGGCGCGGGTGCGGATTCCGCCATTTTCTCGCGCAACAGGGTGCGGGCGCGGTTTTCGGTGTCGGATGAAAGCGTTGACTGTCCGGACGCCTTGTCCAAGGCCGACTTCATCTGAGCCTGCGTGGCCGTACTCGGCGCGGCAGGAGCCGGAGCCGGTTTCGCGGCGGCAGCGGGAACTGCTGGCGCGGCCGGTGCCGCGGGCGTTGCGGATTCGGCAGTCGAGGGAAGTTTGATTTTCGGTGTGCCCTGCGCCTCGTCCATTTTCTTGCGCAGCAACTCCTCGGCGGCGCGTTGCGCCTCCGGTGAAAGACCCTGGGTCAGCAGCATCCCGGCGGGAAGCGTGGCGGCACAGAAAATCAAAACGGCTTTGCGCGAGATCATGTCCAGCTTGATAAGCCAATTCTCCGGGCGAGGCAACAAGGTTTTCCGGTCAATGCTGTGCCCGCTCAAACTGCCCTCGCCACGCGCCCCCGAACGGCAGCGCGAACAGGGAACAAATCACCAATCCCCGCACTTCCGCGCGGCCCACTTTGATTCGTTGCGCCGGGTCGAGCGGGTTGCCCGTGCGCAACAGCGCGAGCGTCCGCACACCGATGAGGATTGGCCACGCGCACGCCAGCCGGAGCCGGCGCTGGTTGCGCGGAAGCGCGTTGGTGTAGTTCCAACCCGCGGCCAGGTGTGCGTCGGCCCGGGCGAGCCACGCGTCGTAAACCGGCCGCAGGCGCGGCATGTTCTCCGCCCACAACAAGTCGGCGGATTTCAAGCCGGCAGCGACCAGATCTTCGTCGGGCAGGTAACATCGCCCTTCGCGCAAATCGCGCGGCAGATCGCGAAGGATGTTCACCAGTTGCAGCCCTTTGCCGAAGCGCACGGCGTCGGTGAGCAACTGCGTCTCGTCGAGCGGCACATCGGGAAACAGACGCGCGCGGCAAATCTTCGTCCAGAATCCGCCCACGCAACCGGCCACGCGAAAGGTGTAATCGTCCAACTCCGCGACCGTCTTCAGACTGACAATGTGCTCCGCGCTGGCCTGGCCGAAGCGCGCGACGTCCAACTCCTGTCCGCGCGTGATGACGGCAAGCACGTCGCGGATGTGCCGCTGGTCGGCAGCGCTGAACTGCTTCATCGCTGCCAGCGCGTCATTGATTCTTTCGAGTAGTTGTCGCTCGGCGTCTTCGGTCGGCGCCTGCGTCGCAACCTTTTCTCCGACGAACTCCTCGAGATCCAGCGGCCCGCTGGTCTCGCCGAGAATTCGCCCGCGCAATGCCCGCAATGCTTCCAGCCGCTTCTCCACCGGCACGATCTTCGTGTCGGCAATCGTGTCCGTCGCGCGCGCCAGCAGATAAGCCAGCCCGATCTGCGGCCGGATCGCGCGCGGCAGCACGCGCAACGTCAGGTAGAAACTGCGCGAAGTGGCGCGGAGCAGCGCGTTGAGGTCGGCGCTTTGGCTGAAGGCGCTCATGTCGATCGGAGACGGATCACGAATGCCGGACTTCGTAGCGCAACAGCCAAAAGTAGGCGAGCAATTCAACCGTGACGCACGCGGCCATCCCCGCGACCACCGCGCGCAAGTCCTCCGCTGTCGGAAAATTCTTCAACACCTCGTGCTCGCTTCCGTCGTTGAGGCGGCGTTGCTGGTAGGTATTCCCCTCCGCATCGCGCCGCGCGATTGGCGTGCTGCTGCCCTCGACGTAGGAATTGTCGATGAACACCACGCGCGCTCCCGGCCGCAGCGCGCCGTGGAATCCTGCGAGGAACGAGCGCAACCGCGACTTCGGCAGGTGCGACCACCAGAACGCGGCCAGTCCAGTGTCAAACGACTCGTTGAACGCTGGCAACGCGTAAGCATCGGCTTGTAGAAACTTCACGCGTCCCGGCGGCAGACGCTTTGCCCGCGCGATGGTGAGCACCTCCTCGTTGAAATCCGTCGCGGTCACCGACGCCGCGTTCCGTGCAATCACC
>DATDFH010000638.1:0-3444 GCA_036522715.1 Verrucomicrobiia bacterium | reverse complement strand
GACGCCGTTGTTCGCGGGCGTCTCGGCAAGCACGCCGCCCTGGAACACCGCGCGAAAATCCACGAACGGCAGTCGGTGGTCTTCCTTTACCAGAAGGCGCAGGCCGTTCGGCAACTCAAACTTCTGGATCGGATGCTCGCAGATTTCAACCGTCGCGTGCGTCGCTTGCGGCACGGCGCCCGTCGGACGTAGCGCGTAGCACGTGCGGTTTTCGACGGCCAGATACTCGCGGGCGACGCGCATCAGGTCGGCAGGCACGATGCGCTTCACGGCGTCGAGGTAACGCACGGAAAAATTCAGGTCGCCTGCGGCCATCCAACTGCCGCCGAGGTCCTGCGCCTGGCCTTGCATCGTCTTGTGCGAGGCGAGTGTGGCGGCGGTGAACTGCTTCACGGCCTTGGTCACTTCAGCGGCGCTGACCAACTCCTCCTTCAGCCGATCTACCTCCGCGAGCATCGCGGCGCGCGCGGCGGCAAACTTGTCGGCATCGATCACGGCGCTCATGCCGAAGAGGCCGGGATTGCCGGGGCTGTAGGTCCAGGCCTCGACTGAGTTCACCAGCCCGTGCTTCTCGCGTACTTCCTGATAAAGCCGTGAACTGCGCCCACTGCCCAGCAGCGTCGCGAGCACGTCGAGCACCGGCACGTCGGGATGCCGCAGATCGGGGATGTGCCACGAGTAATGCACGTGGCCCAGTTCGATGGGCGCTTCCTCAATGATCTCGCGCTCCGCCATCTGGCGCGGCTCGTCGGGTAACACCTCGGGCGGGAGCGCCTGAAACTTCGCATTCGCATACGCGGCGCGGATTTGTTCCACCGCGTCGTCGGCCCTCACGTCGCCGCTGACGACGAAGAACGAATTGTTGGGCGCGTATTTGTCACGGTAGTAATTGAAAATTTGCTCGCGCTGGAGGCGGTCGAAAATGTCGCGGTAGCCGATGATCGTGTAGCGATACGGGCTTTTCGTGTAGGCGGTTTCGAACAGGCGACGGCCTGAGCGGCGGCTTGGATCATCCTGGCCCATGTCCATCTCGCGGCGGATCACGTCCAGTTCCTTCGCGAGTTCATCGGCCGGCAGGCTCGCGTGCTGCATGATGTCGCAGAGAATGTCGATGGCCGTGCGCGCGCCGGTGTTCGGGACGTTGATCCAATAGACCGTGCGGTCGAACGACGTGTAGGCGTTCATGTAACCGCCGGCTTCCTGCACTTCCTGGTCGATGCGGCTGCCGGGGCGGGTGGTGGTGCCCTTGAAGAGCATGTGTTCGAGCACGTGCGAAAGTCCGCCGCCGAGCCACGCGCCTTCGTTGATACTGCCGCTCTTGCACCACGCCTGTGCGCTGACCACCGGCGCGCTGTGGTCCTCCTTCACGATCAGCGTGAGACCGTGGTCGAGCGTCACCAGGCGCACGCCGGGCGGGATGGCGGGGATGTCCACCGGCTTGGGCGTGGTTTGAAAATTTTCGGCTGTTCGAATCATGCGGCGATGCGTGTGAACGCTAGATGGGGCGGCGACGGCACGCAATCAGGAAGGGCAGGGGAGGAACAACTGGCGGATGGCAGAATGGCAGATGAAAATGGAAATCCGAGACAAGCTTGAATGCCGAAAGCAGCAATGATCAAGGCGCCGCGATGCTGCGCGGTGCATCGGTCATTCGGATTTCGGATTTGCTTCTGCTTTCTGCTTTCCACTTTCCGTCTTTCGCCTTTTCCCTTCCGGCAGGAACGGTTCGCGGAACGCCTCGTCAAAATCGTAGCCGGCCTTGAAGTCCTCGCGAGTGTCGGTCTCGGTTTTGCCGAGCAACCGGTGGTCCACCATGTTGAAGACGAGTTCGCCGAAATCTTCGCAGCGATGGATGCCCCATTCATTGAAAACGGTCGTGGCCATCGGGCCGAACTGCTGGAGCGCAAACTCGCGGATGCCGTTGAGCAGCTCGCGGCCGCTGACGTGGCGCGTGGCGACGGCTTCCTTGCCGCCCTTGCGCTGGCGGGTCTGGGCCTTCTGCGTGTGATCGAGCGCCTCGCGCAGGAAATGATACGCGCCGCGCGCGTAGCGCTTGTCAGCGGCGACAATCTTCTCGAGTACTTCGTCGAAGTTGAGTGGTTGCATGTTCAGCGTTGCACGGTGACTGCGGTGTCAGACGGGTTTGCGGTACGATAAACTTTCACCACGAATCCAAGCACGAGCAGGGCGAGCACTGCGCTCAACACCTGCTGCTCGTGCCGTGTCAGGAAGTTCATCGACTACCCGTATGCCTGAAACCAGCGGGAATAGCACGTCAAAGTTGTTCACAGGCGCAATGTGCTGCCGGTGTCTCGCCAGCGGCGCATCAACGTCAGCCGACGATGAGGTTCACCATCTTCTTCGGCACGATGATGACTTTTTTGATCGGCTTGCCGTCGAGAAATGGCTTCACCTTGTCAGATGACTTTGCGGCGGCCTCGAGGGCGGCATTGTCGGCGCCGGCCGCGACGCGGATGACGTCGCGGAGCTTGCCGTTCACTTGCACGGGAATTTCGATGATGTCCTCGACGAGCAGCGCGGGGTCGAACTGCGGCCAGGGCGCGTAGGTCAAGGCGGAACGCGGAATGCGGAATGCGGAATGAAGCTTCGCCCACAGTTCCTCCGCAAGATGCGGTGCGAAAGGGGCGAGGAGCTGGAGGAAAGTGCGCAGCGTGGAGACGGGTTTGGTTTCCCACGTCATCGCTTCATTCACGAACACCATCATGGCGGAGATGGCGGTGTTGAAGCGCATCCCGTCGAGGTCGTCGGTGAGTTTCTTGATGCAGGCGTGGAGCGTCTTGAGTTGTGCAGGCGTCGGCTGCGCGTCGCGGATGGATGCGCTCAACTTGATCAACTCAAGCAATTCTCCGTGTCTCCGTGCCTCCGTGGTGGTCTCGGCCTGCTCGAACTCGGTCTCGGAATTTTCCTCCACGAACAGCCGCCAGACGCGGCCGAGGAAACGATACACGCCCTCGACGCCCCGGGTGTTCCACGGCTTCGTGTCCTGAAGAGGACCCATGAACATCTCGTAGAGGCGGAAGGCGTCGGCGCCGAACTCTTTCAGGATGTCGTCGGGATTCACCACATTGCCGCGCGACTTCGACATCTTTTGGCCGTCCTCGCCGAGGATGAGGCCCTGGTTGACGAGCTTGAAGAACGGCTCGGGCGTCGAGACGTGACCGAGGTCGAAGAGCACCTTGTGCCAGAAGCGCGCGTAGAGCAGGTGCAGCACCGCGTGCTCGGTGCCGCCGACGTAGAGGTCAACGCCCTGCGGCGCGTAGCCGCCGACGTGAGGAGGCGGAGTTCTGGGTTGGATTGCTTCCGCCTCGTTACCTCGGCGGCTACGAGTTACTCCCATCCAATAATTCTCAGCGTCTTTGCCGACGAAGGCCGCTCCGTTCTTCGCGTCGAGGTAACGCAGGTAATACCAGCAACTGCCGGCCC
>DATDFH010000637.1:0-5914 GCA_036522715.1 Verrucomicrobiia bacterium | reverse complement strand
CGGTCTGGATGCCCGTCTCGGCGGTGTTCATCAAGAGGGATTTGATTTCCAGCGGCGAGCGAGTCGGGAATGCCTGCACCAGCAACGCGGCCGAGCCGGAGATCATCGGCGCGGCGCCCGACGTGCCGCCGAACGCGGTCTCACCATTGCCGGTGCCGACCTCGGCAGAAACCGACGAACCAGGCGCGCCGATGTCCGGCTTGATGGTGTTGTAACTGAACCCTGGGCCGCGCGAGGACGAACCGACCATGCTCTTCACAAGCGGAGTGGTAAGCGCGGGCGAAACTGTGACATTTACGGTGGAGCCGGCGGTGAGCGCGGACTTGAGCCGGTTGGCGTCGGCCTGAGTGATGATGAGCGTCGGCACAAACCTGTCGCCGCCGCCGAAGCTGAAGGAAATCGGATCGCCGGGCGCCACCAAGCCGAGGATCACGCCGATCGCGCCAGCCTTGGCCGCGCGATCCACCTTGAGGCTGACGGCGCACGAGCCGCGGTCGATGAGGACAACTTTGCCGGCGACGTTGGTGTTGAGGTATGCGTCGCCCGGACAGCCGCGGCCAACGAACACGACGTCGCCGGTGAATCCGGCGCCGATGGGCGCCCAGCCGACGGTTTCGGTGTTGCGATAAAGGCCGGCGATGTTGGTGGGAGAGTTGACCACGAGCGGGAACTTCAATGCGCTCGGCACCTGAGTCTGCGCGACGCTGATGACTTCCGGCGTCGTACTGGGCGAGCCGACGATGTAAGGCAGGTTGCCACCGTTGCCAGCGGAGCACACGACCACGATGCCGGCCCGGACTGCGTTTGCCGAAGCTTCGCTCAGATCGTCTTCCTTCTGTCCGTAATTGGAACCGAGCGACATGTTGATCACGTCCACGGCATCGGAGATGTCGCCATCGCCGTTCGGATCGAGCGCGAAGTCAATTCCTTCAAGCAGAGCGACGCCGCTGCACGAAGTGGCGAGCGAAGCGCAGACTCTGACGGCGTAAAGCTTGGCACCGGGAGCAACGCCTTTGTGCAATCCGTCGGCGCTGCGGCCGGCGATGATGTCCGCGACGTGCGTGCCGTGCCCGTTGAAATCAATCGGGTCCGGGTCCGGGGCCAGCGCGCCATTGGGCCAGAGTTCGCCGACGAAATCGTAACCGCCGATGACCTTGGCCGTGGGGAACAGGCCGTTGAGCGTCTTGTTCAGCGGATCCAACGGGCTGATGCCGTACGCCGCCTCGTAGGCCTCGAGGGTGCCGGGCCCGCCGAGGTTGCGGTGGGTGTAGTCGATGCCGGAGTCGAGCACGGCGACGCGCACACCCGTGCCGTCAATGCCCGCGGCCTGTGCAGCCGCCGCGCCGATGTACGGGACGGTCTCGCTCAAGTCAATCTGGTACGCGCCAACCGGCCGCGCGGAAACGACACCGGACAACCCGCGCACCGCGCTGATTCTCGACGAGTCGATCTCGACGATGACGGCATTGAGAGACTTGTTGAGCCGGGCGATTTCGCGGCCGCCGAGCGTGCGCAGTTGGGCCAGCAACGCGGAATGCTTTGCGTCGAGAGCGCGCGCGTAGGCCCGTTGCTGGGCTGCTGAAAGCATGCCGCCGAGTTTCTTGAAGTTGGCGCCGTTGGCGGTCGCCAGCGGCGAGTCGCCAAGCCTCACCACCAACTCGACCTTGCCGGCCGGGCCGGACGCAGTCGCAGCCTTGGTGGCGTCGGCAGCGATGGCTGTCTGAACGAGAACCGCAGATGCGACCGTCACGGCAACCGCCGCGAGGCTCCGAGAGACGAACAGGTGCTTCATAATTCCTCCGGGGTGAAACTTCCAGTTTGGTGGTTTGGTGAAACGTTCGGTTTGCTCAGATGGACGGATGGATTAGGCGCCCGGCGCCCGTTCAAGTCAAGCGGTGCGGGCACCCGCGACCCATTCGTTTGCGCACTCGATTCGCAATCCTGCAAAGCCGGCAATCGGGTGCAGTTCATCCACGCTCAACGTGACGCCCATTCCGGGCATGACTACCGCGAAACCCCAGACGATCAGCGGCCCGCCGAATCAGGTGAGAAAAGCGGCGAATGTACGAGGGAGAACAGGCATTTCACCGGGGATGGGTGAGTTCGAGCAGGCGCATGATGGAATCGCCGTGCTTGAGAAGCTTGCGCTCGGTCCAGCACGGCGGCAATTCGAGCGTGTCGCGCCGTGCGTGGCCGAGAATGAACAGGCCAGCCGGCGCCAGCACTCGCGGCAGATGTTCGTCGTCGAGCAATTGCTGCGCAAATGACATCGAACGGCGGCCGACATTTTTCTCGCCGTACGGCGGATCGGCGAGAATCAGATCAAAGTGTTCGCCGGCTGCGGCGAGTTGCGGCAGCGCGGTGAACACGTCCTGCACACGAACGTGAAAATTTTCCTCAGGCAATCTTGTCGCCGCGAAATTTTCCTCGATGAACCGCGAATGCTTGCGTGATAGCTCCACGCAGACCGCGCAAGCGGAACCGCGGCTCAGACATTCGAGGCTCAACGCCCCGGTGCCACCGAAGAGTTCAAGCACCCGCGCACCGACGACCCGCCCGCCAAGGCTGTTGAAGACCGCCTGCCGCACCAAGTCGGGCGTGGGACGGACGCCCAAGCCCTTCGGCGCTTTGAGAATCAGGCCGCCAACGCTGCCGCCGATGATGCGCATGGGACGGATGAAATCAGAAGCGCGGCGCGTCCGGGAGCGGATTTTGCCGCATCAAAATCAGAACCGCACCCGGAAATAAATGGAACCGAACGAATCGTCGGTCGTTTGTTTCACAAACTCCTTCGAGCGAAACGTATGCAGGTAGCCGATCTCGACGTGATGCAGCACCAACACCGCGCCGCACTGAAAATCGCCGACGAACGCTTCCTTGGCGACACTGTGGCTGGTGTGGAAGACGCTGCCATCGAGAAATTCGTTGTAAGCCACGGCGCGGCCTTCCGCCCCGGCGAAAACGTAGCCGCCCCAGCCGGGGCGGCCGTTGCGCGGATAGCTGCCCGCGGCGGTTTGCAGCGACTCGATGTTCTGCGTGCCGAAATCGTCGGGCAACCGCACGCCGACACGCCACATCCCGCCGAGCCGCAGCGAAGTGTTGATGTTGCCGAGGCTGACGCCGCCGTGCGGAATGAAGTCGCTCTCAAAAAACGCCGCGCGCGCGACGGGCAACCGCAACCAACGTGAATACTTCAGCAGCAACCCGGGTTCATTCGGAAGCTGGTTGGCCCAACCCTGAGCGTTGCCGAACTTGAGGATCTTGTGCCCGAAGTCTTGTGTCTCCTGCGCGAGCGACCACGGGCCGACGACGCCGAGTTCGAGCTCCAGGCTTTCGAGCATCGGCTTCTCCCACCAACCGATGCCGCGCCGTTGCAGGATCAGGCCCGCGTAGAGCCAGCCGGCATACGGGCGGTCGTTCGTCACCACGGTCGCCGTCAGCTTGTCGCCCGGAGTGTAGAACATTTGCCCCACGTCGTAGCCGACGCGGCCGACCGATTCGCGGAAGCCCCATTCCGGGAGCCAATCCACCACCTTCGACAGCCCGAAGGGCAGATGACCTTCGGCGTGAAAATAGGAAAGCTTGATGCCTTGTGTGTAATGGCGATCCGGCCCGGCGAATGCATCGTTCTCCTCCATCAAGGTGAAGGAGGCGTTTTGCGGCTCGATCTCCGCACGCGCAGTCAATCCAAACACCGCGAGCGCCACTCCAAGCAGCGCCGCAGCCGCGTTCCGGCACGATTGACTGGTCAACATGGCGCGATGAAACGCGGCACGCAGCGTGAAGGCAAACCCAAACTCAACCCGCCGCACCTCGCTCAGAATTTTACCTTGCCATAGACCGTGCCGAAACCATCGAACTCCGTCTGCCCGGCGTACTCCTTGCCGCGGATCGTCAACACGAAACCCAGTTCAAATCGCCGCAGCACCAGTACGCCGCCGGCGATGGCGTCAGCCGTCACTGTCTGCTTGGTGATGTGGTGGCTGCCATGAAAGATATTGCCGTCGAGGAAGATGTTTTGCCCGACCGCCTTCGCGGTGAGAGAGATGAACCCGTACGCGCCCCACGAGTGGTTCCGGTTCCAGTTGGCGTCGTACCCGCCGCTGTCCGTCGTCAGTGAATCGAGCGTGCGCACGCCGAAATCATCCGGCAGATTCAATCCCGCGCGGAACATGCCGCTAAGTTGCGCCGAGTTCTCCACCGTCCCGAGGCTCACGCCCAGGTGCGGGATCAAATCCACGCCGATGGGCGCCCACGGTTCCCAGCGCCAGCGGTGCGCGCGCAGGGCCTTGATGCGGATGCCCGGCTCGTTCTTCAACTGGTTGCTCCACCCTTGCGGCAGCGCGAAGCCGCGAATCTCATGCACCCACGTCTGCGCCTCCCCGCCCAACGCCCACGGGCCGACGACGCCCAACTCCAGCTCCAGACTCTCCAGCACCGCGTGGTTGTAAGTGGTCATCCCGCGCCGATGAAACATCGTGCTGAAGTAAAGGTAGCCCGCGTAGGGCCGGTCGTTCGTCAACAACGTCGGCACCGAGATGTCCGCCGGCGTGTAAATGTTCTGCCCGATGCCGAAGCCCACGCGCACGAACTGCGGCTCGTATCCCCACGCCGGGATCAACGACATCAGCCCCTTCTCGTCCCACGCGCGCTCCGGCGGCATCAACGTGACCTTGATGCCCTGCGTGTAATGCCGGTCGGTGCGGAAGATGAGATCGTTCTCCTCGATGAAGGAAGACGCCCAGCGTTGGGCAACGGGCTCCTCCCCGCGACCGTCCTCGGCGTTCACCGTCGCGCGCCCGATCAACAACCACAGAACTACGCCAACCAAAACCCTTCGCATGGCGCGGAGGTAACCGGCCGCGAGCGCCAAAGGCAATCTTCAATCGCGCGGAAGTCGCAATCGAACGCGCTTGCGCAAACGCATTTGAACTCCCATCGGCAATCTGCACGCCTCGGCCCTCACCCCTGCCCTCTCCCGGCGGGAGAGGGGGAATCATCGCCAGTCTGTTCGCAGTCCGAAAGCGCCCCTCTGGCCGGACGACGGGATGAGTTTCTCCCTCTCCCGTTGGAAGAGGGCCGGGGTGAGGGTCGGCTTCCGAAACTGCGCGACAAAAAAGCGGCGGCCCACTCAACGGGCCGCCGCGTGGCAAAATGATTTGGGCCGTGCTCAGTTCGCGACCTTGTAGCCGGCCTTTTCGATGGCGGTGATGAGGTCCTTCTTCGAGGCGGTCTTGGCGTCGAAGTTCACCTCGGCCTTGCCGAGTACGACCTTGGCGTCCTTGACGCCCTTGACCTTGGTGACGGCGTCCTTGACGGCGTTCACGCAGCCTTCGGGGCAGGTCATGCCTTCGACTTTGAGGGTGATGTTTTCCGCGTGCGCGACGACGGCGAACGCGAAGACGGCGGCGAGTGCGAGCAGTTTTTTCATTGGATGTTCTTTCTGGTTTTGGAGTTTGACGACTGCGCGAACAGTGCGCGTCCCCATCCGGTTTGTCAATCAGCGGCGAAGACCCTCACCCCTGCCCTCTTCCAACGGGAGAGGGAGAAACGCAGCCCGTCGCTCGACGAGACGGACGCGCCCAGAACGCCGGGAGGTATCCGAAAACCCGTCGTCCGGGGTCAACGCTCCACGAGCCGGGGTCAATCTCCGGCGAGGCGGGGTCAACGGCGCGGCGTCCGGGGTTCGCGCTGAATGAGCCGGGGCCTTCGGCAGACGTGACGGGGTCGACGGCCCGCGACGCGGGGTGTCCGGAGAAAGACCGGGGGTCAGCCGCGAATCGCACGGGGTGTTCGTCGGATGATCGGGGGGCTTCGTCCGATGGTCCGGGGTGTTCGGCGAACGTTCCGGGGTGTGCCCCCGAAGCGCCGGGTTCAGCGGCAGGCGAGCCGGGGTCAGCCGTGAATCCTCGGG
>DATDFH010000636.1:0-5010 GCA_036522715.1 Verrucomicrobiia bacterium | reverse complement strand
GGTGGCCAAGGCGCTGGGCAAACGCGTGCAGGATTTGACGGTGGTGCTGCTCGACCGGCCACGGCACGACACGCTGGTGAAAAATATCCGCGCGGCCGGGGCGTCGTTGCGGATGATCGGCGACGGTGACATCGCAGCGGCCATTGCGCCGTCGCTGCCGGATACGGGGGTGGACCTTTACGTCGGCATCGGCGGCTCGCCCGAGGCGGTGGTGGCGGCGGCGGCGATCAAGTGCCTCGGCGGCGACATCCAGGTGAAGATGTGGCCGCGCGACGAGAAGGAGCACGCGCAACTGCTCAAGGACGGTTTCGAGGAGGACCTCAAGCGCGTGTTCCTCGCAGACGATCTTGCGCACGGGAAGAACATCATCTTTTGCGCGACGGGCATCAGCGACAGTTCGTTGCTGCCCGGCATCAAGATCGTCAACGGCCGCGTGGTGACGCACAGCATGTTGATGCGCGGTCGTTACAAGACAGTGCGCTACCTGATCGCGCATCACGATCTCTCGTCGAAGACGATCCGGTTGCGGAGCGATCACAAGGAGCACAAGCTCTAGGCGACGCCCCCGTGCCGTCCGCCAGCACACCAGCCAGGATGGGGTGAACACCCCGTTTACTTTCGCAAACCGGCTTCTACTCTTTTGATAATGTGAAATATTGCCTCCTGACGCGAGGAGCGCAGGCCGAGCGCGGAGGAGCTTGAGAACGGTGGCCCATGAGCCGGTTTCCAGTAATTCGAGCCTTGCGATCTCTCCGGAGTTTCACGCTGATTGAACTGTTGGTGGTCATCGCGATCATCGGGATTCTCTCCAGCCTCCTGCTGCCGGCGCTGGCGAAATCAAAGCGCCAAGCTCACAAAACGGTCTGCCTGAACAATCTCAAGCAGCTCACGCTCACCATTTCCCTCGCCGCGAGTGACGACGACGACCGCCTGACTTGGCCCAACTGGGGTAACCCGAATCTGCGCCCCGGCTGGCTGTACGGTTACGACGGCGCGGCCGGCGCGAATGCGTTTGTGTACACGAACGGCGTCTTCGGGAAGATCATCCAGCAGCCAAAAATTCTCCGTTGCCCGAACGAGGATACCAATTCGCCGCTCTTCACGGCGCGCGCGCAAAAGCTTTCGAGCTACTGCATGAACGGCGCGACGTGCGGTTACGGCCGCGCGCGCTTTCCCTGCTTCACGCTGGCCGATATCCGCGGCGACGGGATCGCATTCTGGGAGCAGGACGAGCGCACGCCGTTTTACTACAACGACGGCGCGAATTTTCCGACCGAAGGCGTGAGCCTGCGTCACGGCGAGGGCGCGCTCATCGGCAACTACGCCGGGAATGCCGAGCACATCAGCGCCAACACCTGGTACGTCGAGGCCGCCGAGACGATCAAGAACCGCCTGTGGTGCGCGCCGGATACTTCCAACGGCCGATGAACCGCGCCTTCAATCTTAGCCGGCTCGTCTGCGTGCTGGCGCTCGCGGCACTTACGCTTGACACCGGTTGCAGAGGCCGAACGAGGACCCGTGCCCCGCAGCTCGCGATGGACACCGCGTTCCCGACCAACGCCGCGCCGCTCCAGCCCGCCGCAGTCGAAGTCCCGGCCGATGCGCTGGCAGTGCAACAGCAGGTCGCTGCCTTCCGTCAGGAAGTGCGCACGGGCGACTACCTGACCGCCGCCACGCGATTGCGCCAGCTTGAAGCGTCCACCAACGTCACTGCGCCACAGCTCCGCGCGATCCATGAAGCGACGGTGGTAGTCCAGCAACGGCTGGCGGAACGTGCTGCCAAAGGCGATCCCGCCGCCAAACGCGCCGTGGAGGAGTACCAGAATTCGCTGACCCGTTGATCGCGCGGCGCGGCCTCGCGCGAATTTGAATTGAGACTTGCCAAGCCCGCTGCCGCCCGGCAACGTGACGCGCGAATTTTCTGACTTATGGCCGACAAAGCGAATTCCTATCCGCAAAACGTCCCGGGCAAATTCTACGTGGACAACCAGTGCATCGACTGCGATCTCTGCCGCGAAACCGCGCCCCAGAATTTCACGCGCAACGACGACGGCGGGTATTCCTACGTGAAGAAGCAGCCCGAATCGCCCGAGGAAGAGCGGCAGTGCAAGGAAGCGATGGAAGGCTGCCCGGTCGAGGCCATCGGAAACAACGGCGAGTAGCCCGCGCCGGACAATCTCCACCGCCGCCCGCGAGCAATGTGTCGCGGGCTTTTTGTTTCATTCCTTCCCGCCAATCCCAAGCAGCCTTCGTCGTAACAACTCCAGCGCCTGTTGCGAGGTGAGATACTTGAACGTCTCCCGGTCGTAACGGTTCACCGGATTGATCACCTTCGTCTCGCCGCCGCCGGCCAATGCGATGAAGACCGTGCCGACGGGTTTGGATGGCGTGCCGCCGGTCGGACCGGCGATGCCGGTCACAGCGAGCGTGTAGTCGGCGCCGGTCGCGCGGCGCGCGCCCTCGGCCATCTCTCGTGCGGTCGGCTCGCTTACGGCGCCATGTTTGTCCAGCGTTTCGGCGAGGACGCTGAGGAATTTCACTTTTGACTCGTTGCTGTAAGTGACCAGGCCCGCAAGGAGGACAGCCGATGCTCCCGGAACATTCGTGAGGCGATTGGCGACGTAGCCGCCGGTGCAAGACTCGGCAAGGGCGAGCGTCTGCTTCCGTTCGGTGAGCAAACGCACGATCACCGACTCCAACTGGTCGTCATCCATTCCGAAGATGTGCTCGCCGACCTGGCCGCGGATGATCGCCTCGGCTTCGTTGGCAGTCTGTTCCGTACCGCAGCCGCGCGCGATGACGCGCACATCGACTTCGCCGGGGCGCGCGCAGTAGCCGAGTTCGAGTCCCGCGTCGGTGAGATGTTTGAGCGGCGCGGCGATGCGTTCCTCGACGAATGACTCGCCGATTCCGGTGGTCTTGAGCGTGTGACAGACGAACGCTACGTCGAGCGGTAGCTTCTGCCGGACGAGCGGAAGCACTTGCTCGATGAACATCGGCCGCAGTTCCCGCGGCGGCCCGGGCAGCATGATCAGGAGCGTGCGCCGAGCGGAGGTGGGCGAGACTTCGAGGGCAAGACCGGGCGCGGTGCCGTGCTGGTTCATCAACACGGTCGCGCCTTCGGGCACTTGAGCCTGCACGGCGCAGCGGGCGGGCATTGGACGCTTGCAGAGCGCGAAGAAATTTTCAACATGCGCGAGCACCGCGGGATCGATGCTCAGTCTAAGTCCGAGAAGTTCCGCGATCAGATCGCGCGTGACATCGTCGCTGGTCGGCCCCAATCCGCCGGTGGTGATGATGAGGTCGGCGCGGCCGAGTGCTTCGCGCACTGCATCCCGAATGGCGGTGCCGCTGTCCGCCACCGTCACCTGCCGCGTCACGACGTAGCCGTGGTCGGCGAGCCGGCGGCCAATCCACTGCTGGTGCGTGTTGAGCACGTTGCCGAGCAGCAGCTCAGTGCCGGTGTTGATGAGTTCGATGTTCACACGCCGGGCGGATGGCGGCGGGAGGACGCGCGCGCTGCCTCAGCCCTTCTTGACCATCTGGTCGTAAATCCAACGATAGGTCTTTTCGAGGCCGTCGCGCAGCTTGGTGTCGGGTTCCCAGCCGAAGACTTTTTTGATCAGCGTGTTGTCGCTGTTACGTCCGTTGACACCCTTGGGCGCGCTGAGGTTGTAGTTGCGCCGGAGCTTTACGCCAGCGATGCCCTCGACGATATCCACGAGCTGGTTGATCGAAACGAGTTCGCTGCTGCCGATGTTAATCGGCTCGACGAACTCGCTGGCAGTGAGCGTCTGCGTCCCTTTCAGGCAGTCGTCGATATACATGAAGCTGCGGGTCTGCTTGCCGTCGCCCCAGATTTCGATGTCGTGTTTCCCGGAGAGTTTGGCCGAAATCACCTTGCGGCAGATTGCGGCGGGAGCCTTCTCGCGTCCGCCCTCGTACGTGCCGTGCGGGCCATAGACGTTGTGGTAGCGCGCGACGCGGGTGCGGATGCCGAAGTCCTCGCGGAAATGCCGGCACATGCGCTCGCTGAAAAGTTTTTCCCAGCCGTAGCCGTCCTCGGGCATTCCGGGATAGGCGTCCTCCTCCTTCAAAGCGGTCACGTTCGGGTCGCGTTGCTTGTCGGCGTTATAGACGCAAGCCGAGGACGCATAGAAGAAGCGCTGCACGCCGTGAAGTTTGGCCGCCATCAACAGGTGCGTGTTGATCAGTACGGTCAACATGCACAGGCCCTTGTTGAGTTCGATGAAGCCCATGCCGCCCATGTCGGCGGCGAGGTTGTAAACCGTGTGCGCGCCGCGCAACGCCTGTTCGCAGGCGTCCTTGCCGGCCAGGTCGAGTTGCAGATTCTCGGCGGCGGGGAAGCGCTGATACCACTCGGCGAAGGGCTTGATGTCCACAGCGCGGATGCGTGTGTATCCCTGCCGCAGCAGGTCGGCGACAAGGTGGCCGCCGATGAACCCGCCGGCGCCGCATACAACGATCAGGTCTGACTTGTTGCTCATGAATGAATGGGCGGTGAAGCTAGCCAACGTGGAGGCATTATTCCAGCGGATACTTTCGCAGGCCGGTCAATTGCAGCAGCGCGCGGCCTAGGAAGAGCGGGTTGTTTTTGAGGTAACGCTTCCACAACCGGCGCGGCTCGCAGCAGAGCCGGTAAAACCATTCCAGGCCGCAGCGCTGCATCCAGCGCGGCGCCTGCTTCGCGCGGCCGGAATGAAAATCGAACGCCGCGCCGACGCCGACCATCAGCGTCACGTCGAGCTTCGGCAGATACTCGGCCATGAAACGCTCTTGCTTGGGCGTGCTCAATCCAACCCACAAAATGTCCGGCCGGGCGGCACGCACCTGCTCGATCAATGCGCGTTCCTCGCCGGCGTCGAGTGGGCGAAACGGCGGCTCGTAAACGCCAACGATTTGGAGGCCGGGGAAGCGCTCCGTCAGGCGCCGTTTCAATTCCTCCGCGGCACCGCGCGCGCCGCCGTAGAAGAAGTGCCGGATGTTCTT
>DATDFH010000635.1:0-2357 GCA_036522715.1 Verrucomicrobiia bacterium | reverse complement strand
TGCGTGGCGTTGAGCGTGCCGTAGCCGAGACCATGATAAGCGCCCTGAAACGCGATGACGCCGTACTTGCCGGCCGTCAGCATGGCGGTCTTCAGCGCGGCCTCGACGGCTTCGAAGCCGGAGTTGCAGAAGATGGTTTTGCCCGCAATCCGTGAACTGCGACTCCACCGCTCAAACGTGATGCGGCTAAGTTCGCGGGCGAGTTGTGCCTTGAGCGCGTGCGGGTGAACGTCGCCCATCGCGTGGAGGAGTTTCGCGGCTTGCTGTTGGGCGGCACGGACGACGCGCGGATTGGCATGGCCGGCGTTGGCCACGCCGAACGCGGCGGTGAGATCGAGATACCTGCGTCCCTTGGCGTCCCAGACGTGAACGCCTTTCGCGCGCTCCCACACGATGGGCCACGAGCCGTCAGGATCGAGGAACGTGACGTTCCGTGACTCGTAGTCGCGGAGCAGTTGCAGCGTGGTCTTGGAATTCATCGGTTCCGCCTCGTTACCTCGGCGGCTACACGCCGCGCAGATCGGGTGGCCAGATGACCTTGTGCATTTGCAGTTGGAAACGCACGGGCAGGGCGTCCGCGATGATCCGCTCGACGAGTTCGAGTCGCGTGAGCGGCGTCTGGCCGGACGGTACGGACTTGAGCGACTTGTCCTGCTGATGCGGCGCGAGCGGTGCCACCCACGAGAGGAGCACGGGACAAATCGCGTGGAGCGCGTTCCGGGCGAGTTGTTCCTTCGCCCACTCGTAATCCTCGCGCGTGCCGATGACGAACTTCACTTCGTCGGTAGCCTTCAGGTGCGCGAGGTTCTCCCAACGATTGCGCGCGCATTCGCCGCTGCTCGGGCATTTGAGGTCCATGATGCGGCGCACGCGCCCATCGACCGGAGCGATGTCCAATGCGCCGCTGGTTTCGATGAGCACGGTGAAGCCGTCGTCGCAAAGCGCCTGCATCAGCGGGAGGGAGTTGGGCTGGAGGAGCGGCTCGCCGCCGGTTAATTCGACGAGCGGCAGGCGGGTCGCGCCGGTGGCAATGAACGGCTTGGCCAATTCGCGGATGCGTGCGCGGATTTCGCCGAGATCCAAGCGCTTGCCCTCGGTGAAGGCGTATGCGGTGTCGCAGTAGGAGCAGCGAAGGTTGCAGGCCGTCAAGCGCACGAACACGCAGGGCAACCCGGCGAAGGTGCTTTCGCCCTGAAGGCTCAGGTAGATTTCATTGATGACGAGCGAGTCTGCCACCGGAGGAATCTAGCCAAGCGCACGCGGCTTGAACATGGCGAAAACCGCGGGCGCATGGCGGCGGCATGGTCATTGCTAAAAATAGACTGTATGAAAATTTGGCGCTCCCACAGGACACCGGCCCGTCAACGCGGCATGACGTTGATCGAAGTGCTGTCCGTCGCCGGCATCATCGGGTTGCTGGCGGCGATGGCCGTGCCGTTCTTCGTCAAAGCCCGGTCCAACTCGGAAGACGCCGCGTTTATCAACGACCTGCGCGTGGCGGTGAGTGGTTTCGTCACTTACTCCGTGTCGGAAGGCGGCTATCCGGGGGAAACCGTTGCGGGCGTTTTGCCCACGGGCATGAGCGCGCATTTCAGCCGGCGGTTGCGCTGGACGGAGCCGACTCCAATCGGTGGCCAGTGGGACTGGGACTATCAAGCGTACGGGTTCAAGGCAGGCGTGTCTGTCTTTCAGCCAGTGCGCACGCCGTCGCAGATGCGGGACATCGACCGGAAGATCGACGATGGTGACCTCTCGACCGGCTCATTCCGCACGCGCGCGGGCGGCGGCTACGTCTACATCATCGAGCCGTAAGTTTTCACGGATTGATTCCCGCTGCGGCCGTGGCCAGAATGCGCCATGGACATTTACCGGCATCCGACCTTTGACATGGCCTGCCGTCAGTTCGACCTGGTGGCCGACCATCTCGAAATTCCCCGAACCGAACGCGACCGGCTGAAGTATCCCAAGCGCGCGATCACCGTTGCGCTGCCCATCCACTGCGAGGACGGACGCACGGAAGTTTACTGTGGCTACCGCGTCCAGCATCACCTCACTCTCGGACCGACGAAGGGCGGAATCCGTTACCATCCCGACGTCACGATTGGTGAGGTCGCCGCGCTCGCAATGTGGATGAGTTGGAAGTGCGCGCTCACCGGTCTGCCTTACGGCGGCGCGAAGGGCGGAGTCTCCTGCGATCCGCGCAAGATGACCAGCAACGAGCTGGAACGCCTCACGCGCCGCTTCACGCAGGAAATCATCCCCTTCATCGGGCCGCAGATCGACATCCCCGCGCCCGACCTCGGCACCGACGAGCAGGTGATGTCGTGGATCATGGACACCTACTCGCAGCAGAAGGG
>DATDFH010000634.1:0-4140 GCA_036522715.1 Verrucomicrobiia bacterium | reverse complement strand
GGTTGCTCCGGCCCATCGCAACGCACGACTTTCTCAACGTCCGCACCTACGTCCGTCACGATGGTGAGAGCGGGATCCACTTCATGACCGAGTGGCTGTCGAGCCAGCTCGCCGTCCACCTCGGCCCGCGGAGCTTTGGCCTTCCGTATCGTCTAGGTCAGATTCAATTCCATCACGATTTGGAAGCCGCATTGATTCGTGGACGCGTGCGCGACGCGCGGACCGGCGGCGTCTTTGCGTATCACGCCGAATTCGCCCACTGCTCGACGGTCGGCCCGTGCCCGCAGGGATCGCTCGACGAATGGCTGATGGAGCGCTACACGGCGTTCACGCATCGCCACGGCAGCTCGCGGTTCTTCCGCGTCTGGCACGAGTCGTGGCCGCAAATGCCCGTCGTCGCGGAGATCACTGAAATGTCCCTCGTAACGAAAAACTGGCCGCCCCTCCGCGGTGCCCGACTCATCGGCGCAAACTTTTCGCCGGGTGTGCGCGATGTCTGGATGGGCTGGCCGCATCGGCTCCGAGAGCTTTGCGCTTCCGAATCGGTCTTTGCGCGCTAACGTCCCGCCATGTCCGCCGCGCAAACGGTCCATGTCACCGGACTCAATGTTTTCCCGGTGAAGTCGTGCCGTGGCATTGCGTTGCGCGAGGCGTTGCTCACCGCGCGAGGACTGGAGCATGACCGCGAGTGGATGATCGTGGACGCGGCGGGACGCTTTTTGACGCAGCGACAATTGCCGCGGCTGGCATTGATCGAAACGGAGCTGACGGCGGATGCGTTGCGGCTGCGCGCGCCGGGTCAGGGGACGCTTGACGTGCCGCTGGCGCTGAGACAGATGCCGCGGCTGCGTGTGGAAGTCTGGCGCCATGGCTGCGAGGCGTTTGACGAAGGGACGACACCGGCGAAGTGGTTCTCGGATTTTCTTGGCGGCAATTTTCGACTCGTGCGATTTGATCCCGCGCACCGCCGCTTGAGCGACCAGGATGAAACGGGCGGAGTCGAGGCGGAGAACCGATTCTCCGACGGTTACCCGCTGCTGGTGCTCTCGGAGGAATCGCTCGCGGAGTTGAGCCGGCGTATCGGCGGAAGCGCGCCGCTGCCGATGAACCGCTTCCGGCCCAACCTCGTGATCACCGGCGCCGGTCCGCACAGCGAGGATCGCGCGCGCGCGTTGATCGGCGACGGAATCGAACTGCGGATGGCGACTCCGTGCATCCGCTGCCGCATCACGACTACGGATCAGATGACGGCGGAGGTTGGCAAGGAGCCCTTGCGCACGCTCGCGACGTACCGCCGTGACGAGCAGCTCGACGGCGTGAAGTTCGGGATGAACGCCATCGTGATCAACGGCGCGGGTGTGCGGCTGACGGTGGGGATGGACTTGCGCGTTGAGCAGCCGCGGACGCGAGTCCGCGCCATTTCCATCAATGCAAAGTGGGCCGACTGACGTCGGCGGCTACGGCTTCGCCAGCTCCGCCAGCAGCAGCTTCATCATTTCCTCGGCGGCGCCGGCGGAGATCTTGCGGATGAGCGCGTGGTCGGTGCCGTAGCCGAATTCGTAGGTGATGCCGGGGCAGCCGAGCGTCTGCCACGCCCAGTGTTTGGAGGTCGGCTGGTTCACGTTGTGCCCGGCGTCGCGCTTGAATTTGTAGTCGGGAAACCGCTCGTGAATCGCGCCGAGCCATTGCTTCGTGAAATTTTTCGGGAATGTCGGCTCGTCGTCCTTCTGCGTGTAGAACACGTCCTCGCCGGTGGAGTGGAAGTCCACGAAGAGGAACGCGCGCGCGCCGGGCGATTTGGCGAGCGCGCTGATCGCCCCGCTGGTGGCGCGCGTCTCGGGTTGCGTGAATTTGTCCCAGTCGCGATTCGGGTCGAGGCCGCCGAGCGTGCTGCGCCAGTGGCCGTGATGAACGCCGTCGGGGTTGACGAGCGGGATGACGACGGTCTGGAACTTGCGTCGGAAATCCTTCGCCAGTTTCGAGTTGCCGGTGATCGTGTCCACGAAGCTCATCAGCCCCACGGTGCCGGTGACCTCCGGCGGATGCTGCCGCCCGATGACGAAGACGTAATTGGCGTTCGTCGTTTCGCCGAAGGTCAGCTCGCGGAGCGGTCGCTTCTCGATGGACTCGCCGATGGTTTGCTCCTTCGCAAAAGGCAGCTTCGCCTTCGTGTCCATCCATTCGCTGAGCGGTTTGAGGCCGATGGGTTCGTGCGCGAATACCCAGAGCGGTTTGGGGCCGACCTCGAGTTTTGCGACGCGGTTGGTGCCGGAAAGCGACCACGCGTTCGTGTCGAGGCGCGTCCATTTCTCGCCATCGTGGCTCAACTTGGGAATGGCCGTAAGGCCGCGGTAGGTGAGGTGGAAGCGGACGTTGATGGCCTGCTTTTCCGCCGCGACGATCTGGAAGGCATACCACGGGCTTGTGTTGATGGGACGGTTCTCGGGGTTGATGGTGACGGTGAAGTCATAGTCGCCAGTCTGTTCCACGCCGTTGAGGCGGGCATTAGAGAACTCGTTGTTGAAGCGGACGCCAGCGGACTTGAACTCCCAGGTGCGCCGCGGCTGGAGTTCGACTTTGATCTCGGCGGCTTGAAGTAGAATCGCGCCCGCGATGAGCGCAACGGTGGCGAGCAGTTGGAATCGGATTTTCATGAGCGAACGAGTCGGAGCCGTGCCTCAGCGTTTCGGCCAGTTCAAATGCTTGTGGAGAAACTCATACGTTCCCTCGCCGTGGATTGTGTGCGGGCCCCAGAAATGTTCGATCTCGGTGCGGTCAGCGATGCCGAGTTGCGCGTAGAAGCGGCGGACGCGGGCGTATTCGTAGTTCACCCACTCGTCGCTGCCCACGCCGTCAAAATGTCCGCGCTCAACCATGAAGGGCCGCGGCGCGATCAGCGCGGCCATCTCGGCGTAGTTGTAAGTGTGGCCGAGGTCCCACTCGAAGATTTCGTATTCGGGCGCGAAGAGGTAGCTGCTGAAATAATCGGTCGAAGCGTTCTTGCGCACCCACTCGTTGAAGTCACCCGAGCCGATGGAAAGACAATAGCGGTCGAGCAGCGCCGGCACGCGCTTGGCCGTCTTGCCGCCATAGCTCAGCCCGTAGAACGCGATGCGCCGCGGGTCCACGAACGGCTGCGCAGCGAGCCATTCGAGGATGCGGTCGTGTTGCGCGACTATGGTGGAGAACAGCGTCTTGCCCAGCGGATTGGATTTGCGCTGCAACTGGCGGAAGGCGTCCTGTCCGCGATACGGATTGTGCGGCGCGAACGTGACGAAACCGCGTTCGGCCAGCGCGGTGGCGAAGCCCTTGTAGTATTGAAACGCGCGGCCCTTCTGATCCTGCGTCACGCAGTCCTCGGGCAATCCTTCCAGGCCGTGCTGGCAAACGACCACCGGTCGCCGCTCGCCCGGCTTGAGGTCCGCCGGCAGCACAAGCACGCCCCACGCATACACGTCGGGGAAGACATCGAGCACCACGTCGTAGTTCTTGCAGCCTTTTGCGCCGACGGGGAGCGGCGCGCCGTTGGTGGCGCTCAACGCCGGCCGCGAGCGCGGATTGAACGGCAGCACCGCGTTGGTCCACTTGCCGATGACATCCTCCCAGAACTGCTGCTTGAACTTGGGCCGCGTGGCCTCCCAGTCCGCGGCGTTCGTCGCCCTGATCGTGCCCCAAAAATTCGCCGCGCGAGTGCGCTCGCACACTTGGAGCAACGCTTGCGTGAAGTTTTCAAGTTCCTTCACCGTTCGGCGCTGACGTTCGGTCGGAGCGAAATCCTTCCGCGCATCCACCGGAGTCGGCCCCGCTGGATCGAGTTTTGCAACGCCTGTGCCCAACGCCTTGAGGAATTCTTCCAACGCCCTCGGCGATCCGGGGGCGACGACTGTGCCTTCGGCGCCATGGAGAAAGTGAATTGAGTCCGCAAACTTTCCGCTGAGTTGCTTTGCGCGTCCGGCCTCGGTTTCGACGGTCAAAAACTCCGGCGTGGTGATCCGCCCCGGTGCGGCGACGTTGCGCGCGCCCCCGCGCGGCGCGGGCGCACCATCCACCTTCGGCGCGGCGCTGTGCTCGATGATCAACGAGCGCGGCGCGACGAGGCTCGCGATTTCCGCGTGGCCGAACTCCTTCAGCAGCGACCAC
>DATDFH010000633.1:0-22469 GCA_036522715.1 Verrucomicrobiia bacterium | reverse complement strand
AGTGGCTCCACAACTTGTCCGCGCTCTTCGCGCCAACACCGGGAAACATTTTCACCAGTCGCTTGAACGAAAGCTCATCGCGCGGGTTGTGGACGAGCTTCAGATAAGCTGTCACGTCCTTGATGTGCGCCTGCTCGAAGAAACGGATGCCACTCGTAATGCTGAACGGGATGTTGCGCCGCACGAATTCGAGCTGCAGCTCCAGCGCGTGGAAGTGCGAGCGGTAAAGCACCGCCATCTGGTTGAGGTCCGCGCCCTCCTCGCGCAGTTCGAGCACGCGCTGGGCGACAAACGCGGCTTGCTGCCCACCGTCGCCGCACACGACGAGCGCGGGCTTGGTGCCGGGCTTGCGCGCGGGCGTGAGTTGCTTGGCGAACTGGCGCACGTTCGCGGCGATGGCGGCGTTGGCGAGCGAGAGGATTTCCGGCGTGCTGCGGTAGTTGACCTCGATCTTATAGACCTTCGCGTCCGGGTAGCGCTTGGGGAATTCGAGGATGTTCGCGAAGTTGGCGCCGCGCCACGAGTAGATGCTCTGCGAATCGTCGCCCACCACCATCACGTTCTTGTGCCGCGCGGCGATGAGGTCGATCAACTCGCTCTGGAGACTGTTGGTGTCCTGATACTCATCGACGAGCACGAACTGGAAGCGGCGCTGATACAACTCGCGCACGTCGGCATGCTCGCGGAACAACCGGAGCCACAGCGCAAGCAAATCATCGAAGTCCATGCCGTTGGTCGCGCGCTTGCGGGCCTGGTAACGCTCGTGCAATGCCACAATCTGCGGCGCGAGGTGGCTGAAGTAATCGTAGTCCTGCCCGAGAATCTCCGGGATGGTCTTGCCCGTGTTCACTGCCATCGAAAAGATGTCGCTCAACACGTCGGCCTTCGGGAAGCGCGTCGCCTTCACGTCGATCTCCGACTCGCCGAGGCAGGCGTCGAGCAACTCCTTTGCGTCGTCGCGATCGAGTATCGTGAAATCGCGCTGGTAGCCGAGCAGTTCGGCGTGGCGGCGGAGGATGCGGTTGCCGACCGAGTGAAACGTTCCGCCCCACAAGTTGGAGATGTCGCTGCCGAGCAGGTCGGCCACGCGGCGCATCATTTCCTTGGAGGCTTTGTTGGTGAACGTGAGCAGCAGGATGCGCTCGGGCGCGACGCCGTGTTCGAGCAGATACGCCACGCGATACGTGAGCGTGCGCGTTTTCCCAGAACCCGCCCCGGCGATCACGAGCGAAGGTCCCGGTGGCGCGGTGACGGCAGCGTGTTGCTGCTCGTTGAGTTCCCCGGCGTAATCAATCTGCAACTCCACCGGCGCGTGGAAGGGTTGCAATTGATACTCGCGACTCATCGACGCAACTTAAGGCAACCGGTTGGACACGAAAGAAAAAACCGGGAGGAGACCGACTCGCACGCGGCGATTGCTCACGCCGCAATCTGTCGCCGGATGCGCGCGATATTGGTTTCGATCCGGTCGAGGTACGCGTTGGGGCCGGAGGGATAGGGCTGGCTGAGGAAACGATACAATCCGGCGAAATCCTTTTCGATTTTTGGCAGCACGTAATTGTCCCAGAACGCCGGCGTGCGCGCGATGAGGTCCGCGGCGTCGGCGAAATTTCCCGCTGCGCCGGGCTTGCCGTTGAACCGGGCGGACTCGGCGAATTCGTCGTAGAGCAGCGGCAGTTTGGTTGGGTAATCAGCGGCGGCCATTTGTCCGAGCAAATCAGCGGTGCCCAACGCGAGGCCAAGCGTTCGCTCAATCTCGTCCTGAAAAGGGATCGCGCCGAGGTTGGCACTGACACCCGTACAGCGGATCATGTTTTGCACGGCGCCGATTTGCGCCGCCGGAAAGCCCAGTTCGCCCAAAAGCCGCGCGGCAAACTCGGCGCTGCGGTTGACGTGGGTGAGGGTGTATTTGGCGCCGGTGCCTTCGCGGTCGTCCGTGGTCTTGAGGTAGCCGGTGTCGTGCAGCAGCGCGGCGATGATCGCCAGTTCGAACATCGCGTGGGGAACCGGAGGCTTTGCGCCCGCCTGATGCCGGCCGTGCAACATCCGCGCGAGACAGAGCGTCCCCTGCAACGTGTGCTCGAAGTCGTGATAATGCGCGTCGATGGCGTGATAGCCGGCATAGCGGCCCGAAAAGCAATCGGCCGCGCGCGCGAACGCACCTTCGAGCCGGCTGACGGATGCGCCGGGGAACGCCGCGCGGAAAAGATCGAGCACCGCCGCGCGCACGGCGGCGGGGTCGTTCGTCCTGACCGGGTCTGTCATTGTGCAAACCGATACCGCGTCAGCCGCGTGCGTGCACGTTTTTTCGCGAGGGGCATTTCCAATATGAAGAACGGCGCGTTTGGTACCAAACCATCGGAGGCCGCTTGCAGAGAATTAGCTGGCCCCTTGGCTGGCCGCCCGCTAATTTCGCCGCCCCTATGAGAATCGATAGCATCAAACAGTTCATGGCGCTCCGGGAATCTCTTCTCCGCGAGCGGGAATCCTTGACCGCGCGGTTGCGCGAAATCTCCCAAGTGCTCGGTGAAGCGCCCCGGCGCGGCCGTCCTCCGGGAAGCGGAGCCAAACGTTCGCCTGGCCGTCCGCCGGGCCGTCCCCCTGGACGTCCTGCTGCGGCTCGACGCCCGCGTCCGGCCTATGTCGCCAACGCGGTTCCACTCAAGGACCTCATCCTCAAAGTCACCAAGGCCGCGCCGCTGACCAAGGAGCAAATCCTTGCGGCCGTGCAGAAGCAGGGCTACCGCTTTGCCTCCGCCAAACCGCTCCATTCCTTGAGCGTCCGGCTTTACGCCGACAAGGACATCAAGAACTTCGGCGGGAAATTCGGCCCGGCGAAATAGCGCCGTCCGTTTCCCGTCGGTCCGCCGTGCTCGCCAAACGCGTCATCCCCTGCCTTGACGTGCACGACGGCCACGTCACCCGCGGCGTGCAGTTCGGCAAGGCCGAGGCCGGCGAACTGCGCAACGTCGGCGATCCCGTCGCGCTCGCCCTGCGCTACAACGCGCAGGGCGCCGACGAGATGGTGTTCTTCGACATCACCGCCAGCGCGCACGGGCGCAAGACGATGGTCGAGGTCATCGAGCGCGTGGCCGACGAATGCTTCATGCCGCTGACCGTCGGCGGCGGCATCCGCACCGTGGACGACATGCACGCGATGCTCCGCGCCGGGGCGGACAAGACGAGCATCAACTCCTCCGCGCTCGCCACGCCCGATCTCATCCGCGCCGGCGCGGAGAAGTTCGGCAGCCAGTGCATCGTCGTCTCCATCGACGCGAGGAAGGTCTCGCGCGATCGCTGGGAAGTCTTTGCCAAGGGCGGCCGCGAGCCGACGGGCCTCGACGCCGTCGAGTGGGCGCAGCGTGCGGTGAAGCTCGGCGCGGGCGAGATCGTGCTCAACAGCATCGACGCCGACGGCACCAAGGCGGGCTTCGACCTCGTGATCACGCGGCGCATCAGCGAATCCGTGGGCGTGCCCGTCGTCGCCAGCGGCGGCGCGGGCAGTTTGCAGCACATGGCCGACGTGCTCCTCGAAGGCCGGGCCGACGCCGTCCTCGCCGCGAGCATCTTCCACTTCGGCGAGTTCACGGTGGGCGACGTGAAGAAACATCTTGCCGCGCAGGGCATCCCGGTGCGGTTGTGAGACGATCATGGATGCCGCCAAAATCAAGTCCGCCCTCGCCGACATCACCGCCGAGCAGGACCCGACGCTCAAGAGCGCCAAGCTTGCGTCACTGTGCAGCGCGCTGTGGGCGGAGCATGGCATCGAACTGGTGGTAGTGGGTGGCTCGGCGATCGAACTCCTGACCGAAGGCGCGTATGCCTCCGGCGACCTCGACATGTGCCACGTGAATAGGGCGACCTTACCCATCCGCCAGCGGCAGGAGATCATGGGATTGCTCGGCGCGAAGGGCGGCCCACGCAACTGGCAGGTGGCTGGCATGTATTTCGATCTGCTCGGCCCGGTGGAAAGTTTCGCGCGGACTTCCTATCGCCGTGTGCGCGCTCCGTACGGCGACGTGCTGGTGATGAAAGCGGAGGACTTGCTCGTTGAGCGCGTGCTGGTCTCCGCTTATCCCGAAGAAAACCCGGCGGCGCGCAAATGCGCCCGGGAGCTGGCGCTTGTCGCCCTGGGTGGCGCGCTGGACATGAACTGGAGTGAGGTCTTGCGGGTTGCCGGCCTCCCGGAATATCGTAACGTCAATGAGTGCAAAGCCCTCATCCGCGAAGTTGCCGATGAACTCGGAGTCAAATATCCCTTCGATCCCGCTTGAAGGCTCGATTAGCTGGGAAGACTGGCTTAAAGGGCGCCGCCGCCGGCGCGAATTAAGCCAGTTGGTCGCCCCCGGCATCAACCGCCGCGAGAGCAGCTCCAAGGACCGCCGCTTGAAAAAACTCTTCAAGGGCGAGCGCGGCCTGCCCTTCACCCCGACGGAAAAACTCTGACGCGTGGCCGGCGTGAAGAATCGCTCCACCACGCGAGGCATCCTGGTGCGGTCATGAACCGCGTTCTTAAATGGCTGCTCATTGCTCTCGGACTGACAGTGGCAGTGTACGCCTGGGTTTGGCCGGTGATGAACATCGATTCACCCCGGTCAGCTTGGGAGCACTCGATGCTGGTCGAGGCGCATCGTGGCGATGCACAGTTGCTCACTTTTTTCAGGTCGATTCTCGCAAGAATCCGCAACGGGTGGTGGCCCTTTATTCTGCTCGGTTTGTTCGTTGCCATTGCAGCGAGCCTCGTCAAGACCCCGCGAAGTTCGGATAAAAGGTTGAAGCAATGAATTTCGAGAACCGATGAACCCCCTGATCGCCTCCCGCCTCACCCCCATCCTCCTGCTCGTCTGCTCCAACGTCTTCATGACCTTTGCGTGGTATGGGCACCTCAAGTTCAAGAGCGCGCCGCTCTGGCGGGTGGTGCTGGCCAGTTGGGGCATTGCGTTTTTCGAGTATGTGCTCATGGTGCCGGCCAACCGCTGGGGGCACGGCCCCTACTCGGCCACGCAGCTCAAGATCCTGCAGGAGATCATCACCCTGAGCGTCTTCGCCGGGTTCGCGCTGCTCTACCTGGGCGAGCGCCTCAAATGGAACCACCTCGCCGCCTTCGCCTGCCTCCTCGGCGCCGTCGCCTTCACCTTCCTGCCGAAGAGTTGAAAGGCGGCGCAAACTTGAGGCGTGCGGCTATCTAAGGACTTGGAACATTCGAATGAATCCAGTCCCACGCTTTCTTGGTGAGCCAACCTTTGACGTTGTCACGGACTTCGATGATAAGAAGTCGGTCGTTCTGGTCGATGTGTGGCGCATACCTTTCCCACAATTCCGCAGGACTTTCGTCCGTGACAATTAGCCACGTAGATTCCAGATAGTGCCACCAATGCCGCGACTTCTTCAATTCTCCATAAAGCCTCGTGTAGTCACGATTGGGTGCCTTGAGGTCGTAGCTGACGCAGTAAGCTTTCATATCAAACATCGGTCTCCGTCGGCGTCAGGTCATCCAAGCTGGCTACAGTCTTTCGGTCGCTGCCGTAGGGCGTCCGTTTGTTACAAAGGCGGTCCGACATGCTGTCGATGTCATGAATAAGTTTGTCGATCCAAGCGCTCCATTCCTTCACCTCGATCTCGTCGATGTGGCGCAGTTTTTTCCCAGATTTCCTGCCAGCGAGCCGGTCCCCTTCATGGGCGATCTGATTGCGGCGGCGGAAAATCAAGCCGAGCTTCTTCAATAGCTTTTTCTTCTTTCCGTGGTCGGGTTCCACTTGATTCCAAAAACCGTCGATCCCGACATACTTCATGTACTCGGCGATGCGGTCGGGAGATTGAAGCGGTATCGTTGATAGATGGTCTGCTATCCAATTCCTGATTACATTTCCTTTCCGGCGCGATGCCTGCCAGTCGGCTAGATCTCCAATGGTTATGCGGTGCTTCCTTAGCGCTTCTGGCATTGAATCTCCGCTCAGTCGGCTGACCCCATACTTGATGCGATCGTGAAAGTAGGCGTCGAGTGCGGAAACGAGGAAGACTACCGCCCCGCGCAGCAGCCAGTCGTAATCAAGACTCACGCCAAGTGTCTTGATGCCATCGTAAAGTTTAACGGTGTCATGCACGCTCTCCATATTCATTTCGAAGAGGCTCAACGCCGTATGCCGGGTGACCCGACGATGACTGGTTCTTTTCTTGGCCATCAGGTGCTTTTCCGATTCAACGCTATTTTATCATGCCGACGCTTGCGTGCGGGCTGACTTTGGGAAGCCTCTGGCTCACCATGACCGGATAAGACCAGAGGGCCGCGTTCCTGTGAAGGATTATTCCCCAAACAAGTTCCACGCGGCCGCGTCCCACTCCTTGCTGACGTGACCACCGTCCTTTCCCGCCCCGTCCGGGTCGGTCTCACGCGTTCCCGGAACTCATCTTCCACGCGCCAGCGTCTTGGACTGCGCCAGCCCTCTGGCGCTTTCGCACGGCCGGCTGCCGCTCCAGAAGCGCCAGAGGACTGGCGCAGTCCAAAACCTCGCGGCCCCACACGCCGTTTATGCGTATGGCCGCGGCCTTTCCCGCCCCGTTCTCACGGCTGGTCGCACGCCAGCGGCTGGAGATGCCTCTGCAACGCCTTTTTTGATGGCTGCAACGGCTTTTTAATCATCTGCAATGGTTGCAGACACACAAACAGCCGCCACAGCGGTCCATCCAGCCGTGGCAGCCTGTTAAATAGGCGTCGCTTTAGTAAACAATTTGTTTGCAGGCACTTGGGCAGCCCCTACTGTCGCCCCCACAGCCAGCGAATCGTGCGATCAAGCCGCAGCAACTCATTTCCAAGCCATGCCCAATCCGGTACCTTTGCGTTATGGAATGCCTGGAGCCAGATACGGAATGGGTTTGAGGTATGGCGGCACGTTTACGCCGACCGAGCCGCTGGTTTTGCCGGATCAACCGTTCAGTCTTAACTCATCAACCTCTATGGAATACTGGGAAGTCACAAAAAATCGCGCGCAACTCACCCTGCCGGTCTGGACCGACTATCTGCCGACGACGAAAATCGGCACGCAAGGAACGACGGAATACGAGGCGCTCATCAACGGTTACGAGCCGCTGGTGCAGTTGCGCACCACGGCGCAGGATGACTTCGACGGGACGTTCCGCACGATCCAGGGGGCGTTGCTCAAGATGAAGCTGCTGGGCACCAAGGTGCCGCAGATCATCGAGGCGCAACTGGACGAGAACGAGGGGATCATGAAGGACGTGGACGATCTCTACGCCACCAGCCCGCGCACGGAGGCATCGATCCTCAAGCGCGCCCGCGACTTGTACCCGGTGTGGATGCGCGCCAACATCGCGCTGGCGGCGCTCTCGCCGGCGCAACCGGCGATCACGCGCAACATCGGCGCGACGGCCTGCACCGCCATCATGCTCAAGGCGTTGCTCGATGATTACACGCAGATGGTGAAGGAAATGCGCGACATGGAGGAGGCCTTGGGCAGCAAGCGCATGGCGTTGCGCGAGCACGATCGCAGGGTGGATCAGCTCGGCAAGCGCTGGTACAAGTTCGCGAAGAACACCTTCGAGCCTGGCTCGGCCGCGTTCGAGGCGCTGGACAACATTCCCACCGAGCCGGGCACGGCCGCGCCCGAGACGATCGAGATCGCCTCGGTGTTGCAGGGCGGCGAGGATGGCTTGCAGGTGTTGCTGGCCTACGTGCCGGGTGGCGGCGATCACGCGACGTCGAAGCTGGTGAAATGGCAGGTGGTAGGCGCGGACTCGGGCTTCGATCACAGCGCGCCGCTGGACCCGAGCGGCAACGCGCTGGGACCGTTCGCGCAGGGCCAGACGGTGAAGATCATCACCGAGGTGAGCAACAGCGCCGGCACGCGCACGATCGCGGCGCGGACGATCACGATGCAGGCGCCGATTGTGTGACGGCGATGGAATCAGGATTCGGGAGTCGCAGGTCGTTGGTCCGCGGTTTGTAGTTGCCTGCGGGGCGACGGGTGATACCATCGTGCCATTACTCCCGGCCGTGAACACTGTTGCTCGATACCTTGTTGGTCGGCTTCGCAGCCGTTGCGGCTGGCGCGACATTTCGGGGATGCCAGAAGTAAGATCTTCGCCGTACGGTCAGCCCCGGGTCAGTAGTGGGAGCCGGGGAGCGCGCCCGCCCGTGCGTTCCGCCCGGTCATGACTCCGGCAAGAGGTTTGCGTTCATGAGCCGCCCCATAAAGCACCTGGCCGCCTCGGTAGCGAAGCACCTCCCGTCCGCTCGAACGCCGGTTGCCCGTGTCTTCATTCTGGGAGTCACTTTCGTCTCGGTCATTCTGATCATCGCGCTGATCATCCCGCAGCCCACGGCTTTTCAGAATGCGGTCTTCCGCATCATCCTGGCTCTCGCGGCGGCTGGCGTGGCGGCGGAGATCCCGGGCGTCCTCAGGGTCAAGATTTCCAACGTGCTCACCGGCAGCGGGGCCTTCGCCCTGTTCGCGGTCGTGTATTTCTATTCGCCGGCCCAGCTTGTCATCCAGCCTGAGGATCCCCGGCGCGCCGCGCTGGACGACAAATACCTCGTGGTCCTCCGGAAGCTCGCTGAGACCCTTGCCCAAAGCGGTCAAACCGCTGTCAAAGTAGATGAGGCGACCCTCCTCGCCCGTACTTATGCCATCCTGGAGGCGGAGATGAAACTGCCGGCCGGCACGTTGAAGAGGGAGTTACCCGGGTTTGCGGAGCAGCTTCTCAAGCGAAAGGACACGATTGGCCTTGATCGTGCCAACGCGTTTTTCGCCGTGAAGAAATTTCCGGAGGCGGAGGCGGCGGCACTGGAAGTAAAGGCGAAGGCGCTCGCGAGCGCCGGCCAACCCGTCAGGGACGCGATCAACGCCCTGCTGCTTGCCGGCCAGTCCGCCCGTGCGCAGGCCCATTACGCCACTGCCCTCGACCATTTCCTCGCGGCAGCTGATCTCGCGGATCAAAAGCGGGAACCGGCCCTTTGGGCCCGCGCTCAGCACCTGGTTGCCCAGGTGCGCTTCGATCTTGGAGAATACCCCAAGGCCGCCGAGCTGCTGAAGTCGGTGATTGAAACCCGGAAACGCGTCTTGGGGCCGGTTCACCGGGACACGTTGACCAGCCGCAACAACCTGGCCGAGGCGTTTCGTGCGCAAGGCATGTATTCGGAGGCCGAGAAGGAGCACTACGAGGTGTTCGTTTTGCGCGAGAACACGCTTGGGGAGGAGCACGAGGACACGCTCGCCAGCCGTGAAAACGTCGCCTTGGCGATTCAATCCCAAGGCAGATACCCGGAGGCGGAAACGCAGCATCGCGCGGTTCTCGAGATCGAGACACGCGTGCTGGGCGCCGAGCATCCTTACACGCTCGCCAGCCGCAACAACCTGGCCGTTGCCCTCTACGCGCAGGAGAAATACGCGGAGGCCGAGGCGGAGCATCGTGAAGTGTTGGAAATCCGGGAGCGGCGGCTGCCCAAGGAGCATCCCGATGTGTTGACCAGCCGGATGAACCTGGCTTCCGTGATGTTCTCACAGCGGAAGTATCGGGAGGCCGAGGACGAATATCGAATGGGTCTCGCAATGAAGGAGTGTGTGCTTGGGCCGGAACATCCGGATACGCTGGCCAGCCGCATGGGTCTGGCCAATTCACTTCATGCCCAAGGCAGGGATGCCGAAGCCGAGGCAGAACACCGTGCGATTTTGGGCGCCCGCGAGCGCGTATTGAGGGCGGAGCATCCCGATGTCTTCGTCTCCTGTTTCAATATCGCGGTGTGCTTGGAGGCGCAGGGTAAACGGCAGGACGCGCTGGGTTTCGCCCGGCGCGCGCTGACGGGTTGGCGCATGAGCCTGGGTGACCGGCATCCAGATACGGTGGATGCCCGCGGATTGGTCGAAGAGTTGGAAAGGCCTCAATGAGCACGCGAGGCTCTCGCGTTGCCGATCCGCGCTCCAGCAATTCGGGGATCAAGACGGAGTATCTGATTCGTAACGCGGCGATTTCGCGGATGCGGAAGTGGAGGTTGTGGGCACCGTTCGTGTCACTCAGGTCACAAGCGGAACGGTTGCAAAATGACGTTGTGCCGCCGCGCCGTTGTGGTTTCATTCCCGCCCCATGAGCTTCGTGGACCAATTGAAATTCAACGCCGACGGCCTGATCCCCGCGATCATCCAGGACGCCGGCAACAAACGCGTGCTGATGATGGCGTGGATGAACCGCGCCTCCATCGAGAAGACCCTCGAGACGGGCAGGACGCACTTCTGGAGCCGTTCGCGGCAGAAGTTCTGGATGAAGGGCGAGAGCAGCGGCCACACGCAATCGGTGAAGGACCTCGCGTTCGATTGCGACGGCGACACGCTGCTCATCCAGGTGGAGCAGGTCGGCGCGGCGTGCCACGAGGGCTATCGCTCGTGCTTCTTCCGCTCGGCCAACGGCGGGGGCGACTTCAAGATCACGGAGCCGCAACTCGAAACGCCCGAGCAGATTTACGGGAAGAAGGGGTAGAATTCCGAAGGGCGAAACCCGATGCGCAAAGTGGGGACGGGCTGCGTGGTCGAAATCAACCGTGACGGCCATTGTCACGGTTGCAGCAGCGTGAAGTAAAATGTGGCGCCCCTCTCGACTTCGCTTTTCGCCCACACTTCTCCGCCGTGGGACTGGACGATGTGCTTCACGATGGAGAGGCCGAGGCCGGTGCCACCATGTTCGCGCGAACGGGCCTTGTCCGCGCGGTAGAACCGCTCGAAAATCCGGCCGAGATGTTCGGCCGCGATGCCGGGACCGTTGTCGTTGACCGACACTTCGACGAATTTTTCGGAAGTAACATGCGCGCCCACCGCCACGCATACTTCGCGGCGGCCGTATTTTATGGCGTTGTCCACCAGGTTGAAGACGACCTGGTGAATGCGGTCGGCATCCACACGCACGATCAAACCCTCTGGCACTTCGTTCAACAGCGTGACCGTTTTCTCACGCCCCCGCCCCCGCAACTCAACCAGCGCGCGCTCGATCACCGGCCGCAATTCGGTCTTTTCAAGATTGATCGCGATCTGCCCCGATTCGAGCCGCGAGATGGTGAGCAAATCCTCGATCAAATACGTGAGCCGGTCGGCGTGCTTGTCGATGGTCTGGAGAAAGCGCAGCGCCACTTCCGGATCGTCCTTCGCGCCCTCGATGAGCGTTTCGGCGTAGCCCTTGATCATCGAGAGGGGCGTGCGCAGTTCGTGGCTGACGTTGGCGACAAATTCCTGCCGGGTGTTTTCCAGCCGCTTGAGGCGCGTCAGGTCGTGAAAGACGAGGATGATTCCCTGAAGGCGGCTCTCGCGGCCGAGAATCGACGCGGCGTTGACCTGGAGGCAGCGGCCGTCGAGTGACGGCAGCTCCAGTTCGTGGGCCACGACCCGCCCCTCAACGAGGACGGCGTTGATCAGCGCCTGCAATTCATGGAGTCGGAAGGCTTCCATCACGGTTTTGCCGCGAAGGTCGAAGGTGACGCCGAAGAGCCGTTCGAGGGCCTGATTGACGAGACGGATGTTTCCTTTCGGATCGAGGAGCAGGACGCCTTCAATCATGGAATCGAACAACGCCTGCTGCTGCGCCTGCGTATGAGCCAGGTCACGCTGCTGCTGTTCTCGTGACGACTCCAACTGACGCCGGGCCTGTTCCAGTTCCGCCTGCACCAGCCTCCGGCTCTTCCAGAAGAACCACGCGGTGCCAACAGCCGCCAACGCGATGATCAATCCGGCCCACATTGCGGCGCGCGTGCCTCGACGGCATCAGCTCTCGACGAACCGGTAGCCGATGCCGCGAACGGTGTCGAGGAAACGCGCCGCCTTCCCCAGCTTCTCGCGCAACCGGCGCATGTGCGTATCGACGGTGCGCGTGTCCATCATCGTGTCGTATTCCCAGACGTCGCGGAGAAGCTGCTCGCGCGATTGCACGCGTCCGCGGCGCTGCGCCAGCGTGTTGAGGAGCTTGAACTCGGTCACGGTCAACTCCACCCGTTTGCCGTTGACGGTGACCAGGTGCCGCGGGAGGTCGATGGACAGCTCGCTGATGCGGATTTGATCGGCCGTCTTGCCCTCGCCCGCCTGTGGGCGCTTCAAGAGTCCGCGGATGCGGAGCACCAGTTCGCGTGGACTGAAGGGCTTGGTGACATAATCGTCCGCGCCCAGCTCAAGGCCTAGCACCCGGTCAATCTCCGCCGCCTTGGCGGTGAGCATGATGATCGGGATCGCGGAAGTCGCGGGATCGCGCCGCAGGATCTTGCAGACCTCCAGCCCGTCCACTTCCGGGAGCATCACGTCGAGCACGATCAGATCGGGCGAAGAGGTCCGCGCCTTCTTCAAGGCTGCCGCGCCGTCCGTGGCGGTCTCCGTGTCGAAGCCGGCGTTCTTGAGATTGAACTCCACCAGCTCCAACGCGTCCGGCTCGTCTTCGACGATGAGTATTTTTGAAGCCACACTGTCTTGTTTACCCGTGGCGGTGACTGGTCTCAACGGCGCTTGGGTTAATATCATGTTACAACTCCGTGACGAACGGCGCGCGCGGCTCAGGCGACGACGGACGTCGTCCCGCGTTCGAGCAGCTTGTTGATGCGGGCCACGATCTCGCGCGGGCTGGACGCCTTGACCAGATAATCGTCTGCGCCGAGTTCAAGGCCGGTCTCGCACGCCTCCGCGGACGAAAAGGCGGTCAGCATCAGGACCGGCACGCGGGCCGTGCGCGGTTCACCGCGCAATGCCTTGCACACCTCGAAGCCGTCGAGCTTCGGCAGCAGCAGGTCGAGCACGATCAAATCGGGCGGTGTTTCGCGCGCCAGTTGCACCGCCTGCTCGCCATCGGTGGCGACGGCCAGCTCGAAGCCCGCGCGCTGGAGGTAGAACTCAAGCAACTGCACGGCGTCCGGCTCATCGTCCGCGATCAATATGCGTTTCGGCATGAGGCAAATATCCGCGCGCATTCCGGCGGTTCAACGACGGCAAGGTTACAATTGGGTCAAATCCGCCGGTGAACAGTGTGAACAGAATTGTGAATGAAACTTAACCCGTTCGACACCGGGCCGTCACACGCCTGTCAGAGAATTGGGCCGCATGAAAAAAGTGCTCATTCTGACGGCGGGCTTTGGCGAAGGCCACAACGCGGCGGCGCGCAACATCCGCGATGCGCTCGACTTCGTCTCCGATGACGTGCAGGTCGAGGTGCTTGATCTGTTCGAGTCCACCTACGGGGCGTTGAACACGCTGATGAAGAAGTCCTACCTCGGCCTCGTGCAATACGCGCCGAGCGTCTGGGGCGGCATCTACAACCTACTCGACAACTCCGAGATGGTGAACCGCCACCTCGGCGGACTCACGCGCCTCAGGCACGCCCTTGGCGACATCCTGCAGGAGTCCCAGCCCGACGTGGTGATTTCCACCTACCCGGTTTACGCGCACGTGATCCAGGAGTTGTATCGCGACCACTCCGAGCGCCCGTTCCGGTTCATCACCATCGTCACGGATTCGATCACGGTGAACTCCGCGTGGTTCCGCGCGCCGAGCGATTTGTTCTGTGTGCCGAACGAGGAAACCGCGACGGTGCTGCGCGAGGGCGGTGTGGCGTCGGAACAAATCCGCACGCTGGGCTTCCCGGTGAACCACGTCTTCGTCGAGGGCGCGAACCGTCAACTCGAAACCCCGATCAAGGGCGCCGATCGCCGCGTGCTCTACATCATCAACACCGGCAAGAAAAAGGCCGGCAAGGTGATCGACCGCCTGCTCGAAATCCCGAACGTCAAGCTCACCATCACCGTTGGGCGCGACGCGGAATTGAAGGCCAAGCTGGTCGAGCGCACGCGCCACGCGGCGGAGCGCGTCGAGGTGCTGGGTTGGACCAACCAGATGCCGCAGTTGATGATGAGCCACCACGTCGTCATCAGCAAAGCCGGTGGCGCGACCGTGCAGGAGGCCATCGCGGCGCGCTGCCCGATGGTCGTCAACCAGGTCATCCCCGGCCAGGAGGAGGGCAACGCCGAATTGATCCGCCGGCTCAAGCTCGGCGCCATCGCCGGACGCAACCGCGAAGTCAGTGAACTCGTCGAGGAGGCGTTCGCCCATCGCGCGCAGCTCTGGCAGGAGTGGCAGGCGAACTTGAAGCAGGTCAGCCGGCCCGATGCCTCGTTGCGGATTGCGGAATTGATTCTCGCCGAGGCCGGGCATCGTGATCCCCTCCGCAAACCGCGGCTGTTCGCCCCGGCGAAGGAGGCCGCCAGCCCCGTGGCGCAGCGCAATGGAAGTCCGCAGCCGCAAATGTTGCTCTGCGATTTCCACATGCACAGCAACTACTCGGACGGCAAGCTCACCATCAGCGAGCTGGTGGACCTTTACGGGCGCCACGGCTTTGACTGCATCTGCATCACCGATCACCTGGCGGACCCGCGCCGGCTGATCGGCAAATTGGGCCGCCTGAGCCGGCTGACGCTCAGCCCCAACCAGCTCGACGAATACTTCGCCGTCATCGAGCGCGAGCGCCGGCGCGCGTGGCGCAAGTATCGCATGCACCTGATGGCCGGCATCGAATTCAACAAGGACGGCCTGACCAAAAAAACCTCCGCGCACCTGCTCGGCGTGGACCTCAAGGCGCCGATCCGCGCCGACATCGACCTGCCCGAGACCATCGCCAACATCCACGCGCAGGGCGGCCTCGCCATCGCCTCGCACCCGCACATCATGAAAAGCGAGTGGGGCAAGAACACGTTGTTCCTCTGGGAAAACCAGGACGAGTTCGCGCCGCTCATCGACGCGTGGGAAATCGCCAACCGCGACAACATCTTCACGCCCGTCGGCCTCAAGCGCCTGCCGTTTGTGGCGAACAGCGATCTCCACAAGCCCAAGCACATCCACTCGTGGAAGACTTTGTTGCATTGCCCGAAGGACCCCGAGGCGATCAAGGCGTGCATCCGCGAGAACCGCGACGTGTCGATCACGTTCTACCGCGGCGAAGGATCGAGTGTGCCGTTGCGCGAAACGCTGCCGGCGGCGGCGGCCAGGCTGGTGACCTTTCCTGCCCGCGTCGCCGCGCTGCTCTGAGCCGCGCAACGGTGCCAGAATTCACGCACTTGCTACCGCGAGGACACCGGCGCGTAACGGTTAGGTGCGAGGGTCGGCGCGTATGGAAACTGATTTCGCTCCACCGAATGCAGCCGACCTGCTTCCCCCGCTCGACGCGCTCCGCGTGCGCCTGCGGCAGTTTGTCCTTTACGACGACTATGACGCCGGGCTGGCGGGACGCTGGCTGGCGCGTGAAATCACCGCGATGCTGACGCCGGTGTGCGAGGTGTCGGCGGAGATGTGGAAGGCGGACCTCGCCACCCGCCCGGATCAGTTGCGCGAGATGACGCTGAAAGACGCCGGCGAGGCGGACATCCTGATTGTGTCCGTGAGCCGCGCGAGCGCCCCCGACCCGGCGGTGTTGCAGTGGTTGGAAGCGCTGGTGCCTTGGAAGGCGAACCGTGCCCATCGCGGGCTGCTGGTCGTATTGCTCGGCGCGGAGGATTGCGAGGCGGAGGAACTCACCGCCTTCGGCGAGTGCCTCGCGCAATTCGCACGCCGCACCGACCTGGCGTTCGCCTGGCAGCCGATGGGCGTGCGCGCGGTCGGAGACTCCGGCTGGGTGTTCCCGCTGTTGAAGCAACTTGCCGGGATGCGCGGCCTTTGGCTGTGAACAAGGCGCACGCAAATTTGCCGAAGCGTAACGCTTTCGCCATGCGCTTGTCGCACTGGTCCAGTCACAATTCCCACGTTGCGAGCCCCGCAACTTGACGACTCCAAGGAGGAATTGAGTTGAACCATCAAGAGGGCCGGCAAAACCCCTCCGAACTGCCGGCCCTCTCTCTTCCCGTGATTGCGTCGGCTTGGACTCACCGTTGACGGGTTTGTGGTACGCTGATTAGCTTCCCGTGCCGATCTCGAGTTGCCGCGGGAACGGGGTTGGGTCGCAGCGTAAACACGAGCAGCCATGGCGAAGATCAAACGCATAGGAATTCTCACCGCGGGCGGCGACAGTCCCGGACTCAATGCCGCGATTCGCGGCGTCGGCAAGGCGGCGCTCGGATATTACGAAATGGAGATCACCGGTTTCCGCGATGGCTTCCGCGGACTGGCCGAGAACGAAACCGTCCGGCTCGACAAACGCACGCTGGCCAACATCCTCACCGTCGGGGGGACCATTCTCGGCACCAGCCGCGACAAGCCGCATCGCATGAAGATCGACGGCCACATGCGCGACATGACCGATGTCATCGTGCGGAATTACGAGCGGCTCGGCCTGGAGGTGCTCGTCTGCCTGGGCGGAGGCGGCACGCAAAAAAGCGCGCTGCGTCTTGCGGAGAAGGGCCTCAACGTCATGACGCTGCCCAAGACCATCGACAACGACGTGGCCATGACCGATGCGACCTTCGGCTTCGCCACCGCGCTGGACATTGCGACTGAAGCGATTGACCGGCTGCACAGCACCGCGCACAGCCATCACCGGATTGTGGTCGCGGAGATCATGGGGCATCGCGCCGGCTGGCTGGCGTTGGGCGCGGGCATCGCCGGCGGCGCGGATGTCATCCTGATTCCGGAGATCGCGTACGATGTGGAGAAGGTTGCCGCGGCCATCCGGCGACGAAGCCGGCATGGGACGAATTTCAGCATCGTCGCCGTGGCCGAAGGGGCGATGAGCCGGGAGGACGCTCCTGCGCTTCTCGCCGCCGAAGCACGAAAAGACGCGGCGAAAAACCAGCGCGAGAAAGCCGAAGCCCGCGTCGAGCTTGCCGCTCTCGAAGCCAGTCACGCAGGCAATACCATGCGGCTCGCCAAACAACTGGAGGAACTCACACGCCTCGAATCGCGCGTCACGATCCTTGGCTACATCCAGCGCGGCGGCACGCCCTCCGCCGCCGACCGTTTGCTCGCCACGCGTCTGGGCACCGCGTGCGCCGACCTGGTTCACGAAGGTGTCTTCGGTGTCATGGTAGCCGCGCGTGGCGAAGGCACCGAGCCGGTGCCGCTGGAGAAGGTGGCCGGCAAACGCAGGATCGTTCCGCTCGATCATCCTTGGATCGAGAGTGCGCGCCGCGTCGGGACGTGCTTCGGAGATTGACGTAGGACGCACGGCCATCCCGGTCCGAGGTCTCAGTCGAGAGGCCGCACGCCCGTGAGAAGTGGGCGCCGGGTCAATGGTCCGGTTCCATCACCACTTCAGTCGTCGGACGCGGCCGGGCCGCATTTGCCGACTTGTGCTAGCAGCCCGCCGTGGTGTGGCTGTGACTGACTTGTTCGTTCATGTGGCGGAGGCGTTCAGCCATGATCTTCATGACCTCCAGCGCAAAAAACGGGTGTTGCTGGACGAGGAAGAGAAAGCGCCGCTCGTCGAGCGCGACCAGCTTGCAGTCGGTGGCCGCGCGGGCGGAGGCGCTGCGCGGCCGGTGCTCGATCAACGCCATCTCCCCGAGCAATCCTCCGGGCTTCGCCCGCTCCACGACCATGTCGTCGATGAGGACCTCGACCTCACCCTCCACCAGCACAAAGGCGCAGGTGCCGGGTTCGCCCGCCTTGAAAACGAAATCGCCGGCCGCGAGCGTGTGCGTCGCGTCGGCTGCTTTGAAGTATTTGATCTCTGACACCGCGTTTCGAATCTGGGGCCAAATCCTAAACCGATCTGGCCAGCCAGTGGTGTTACATTCTTGTTACATAGATGGAGTAAAGCAAAAGATTGCGCGCATTGCAGAAGTCGCATCAGCGTTGTCCCAACTGCTCCATCACTCCACACTCAACTCATCTGTTCCATGAGACGAGGTGTGAGCCACCAGTCCAGTTCTGCGCACGGTCCGTACGACAGCCGCCGCACACTGAGCCGGCACAGCCCGGCCTTTTTGAGCTTGAACGCCGCTGCGTCGCGACCGGCAAGCAGCACGCCGGCAAGCCGGCCCAGGTAAGGCTCGTGACCGACCAGCAACACGCGCTTGGAACGAGCGCAAAGCACACTGAGGCGTTCCAGCAGGATTTCCGCGTCACCGTGCGGGGCGAGTTGCTCGGTGAATTTCAGCCGGCGTTTGAACCTGAACTCCGCCGCCACGATCTCGGCCGTCTGCATCGCGCGCTTGATCGGACTGGAAAGGATCAGGTCGAACTTCAAATTCATCCGCCGCATCGCGCGCGCGATGCGCCTCATTTGCTTGATGCCGCCGGGTGTGAGGGGACGCAGGTTGTCATCGGCGCGGTCTTCCGGGGCGCGGACGCCGACAGGGGCGTGTCGGAGCAGGTAGATTTCCATGGGGTCAATTCTTCATTGCGGCTGTCGTGCGCCGGCGTTAGCGCGGAGGCCAGAATTCGTTCATTTGGCCGGCAGTAGCGATGAAGGCGCGCACCTGTGTGTCGCGGCGTTGCTTGACATCACGGCGCAACGCGCGAAGCGCAACGGCGGCCTTGGGATTCTTGCGGCAAAACTCGGCAAGCGTTCCCAACATCACATGTGAGTCCTGAATGTCGCCCAAACGGGTTTGAAACTCGTTCATCGCCGCGAGCTGGCGCCGGGGCACACGGTGAAGGACAGGCTGAAGCGCTTCGACGCCGTAGCGGAATTTCTTGAACGCAATCCTCATCCGGTGGAGCGCGAGAGGCTGGCCGTGGCCGCTGCGCCCGCGCCAGTGATTGACCTCGGCGAAGGCCAGTTCGATCGCGCGCACCAAGGCGCTCCAGTGTTCTTCCGTCCAGCTCTCGCGGCGCAGGCAGCGACGAAGTTCGCTGCGGAACCCTGCCATCGCCGCCTCAAGCCCGCGCGGGCGCGCACCGCGCACCCGTTCGGCCAGCCGCCGGGTCAGCTTGCGTTCGCGGCGAAGGAGCGCGCTGCGCACCGTCCGTGCTTCGGGAAAGATCCGAAGACTTTCGTCGATCAGCGGCAGTTGCACCTGGGTGTCACGCAGGCGCGCGAAGCGGCGGAGCCATTTTTTGAGCAGCCGCCGCGGCGGTTCAACGGCGTCTTCGCCGGTAATCTCGCTCAACACTTCCAGCAGCGCCAGCAGCCGGCGGGTGGCGACGCGCAATTGGTGGACCGAGGATTCCGAGAACTTCCTGCGACACTGTTTGAAGCGGCGACAGTAAAGACCCCACGCCACCTGGAGCGAATGCTGGAGATGCTTCTGGAGCTTCTGGCGGGACGGTGCCGGAACAGCCATCGGTTTTCGCAACCGAACCATGCGCTCCACTCTCTTTCAAGGCGCCGTTCCGCGCCGCACTAGCCGCCGGGCGCGGCTTCGGTTTCGCTTCCGCCTCCCGGCAGAGGAGGAATGAGCGCGGGCAGTGGAACCGTCTCGGGCGTCGCGGCAATCGCCGCTGGCGTCACCGCTTCCTGCGGAAGTGCCGGCATCCGCCACCTGGAATTCTTGCGGCGCCGCCGCGCAGGAGTCCCAGGCGCCGAGCTTTCACTGAGTGCCACTCGCGGCGGGTGCTCGCCGCGTGAAGCTTTCGCAGCCTTTACGACCTTGGCGCGCGCCTTCACCGTCCGGCGCTGGGCGAGGATCGTTCTCTCAGCAAGGGCGGCCTTCGCCTCGACCCGCTCAAGAGACTGTTCGAGCGCGGCGACTTCCTTCTTCGCTGCCTTGAATTCCTTGCGCGCCTGTTTGGCGATCTTCTTCGCGCGTTTGACGTCCGCCTTGGCCACCTTCGAGCGGGCTTTGGCGGCCTTCATCCTGCCGGTCGCCATCCTCAACTTTGAGGCCAGTTCGCCGGCCCGCTCACGCGCGGGTTTCACCCCGGCTTCAAGATTGGATGTCTTCATAGTTTTTCAAGCAACGCCGGATCGGTGCGCGGAACCAAAGGAGCGCAAATTTCGTGACCGAACAGTTTCAAATGGCGCGCTGGCCAGGCGTCCGGCCGGCTCAACGACCGCCGGGCAAGCCGAGAATCCGCCGCACTTCGCCACGGCCGATCACCCGGCCGGACTCGCGCATCTCAAAGTGTTTGCCCGGATGCAGTTTTCCCGCCTGGGCTTCCGGCGTGTGAAAGGTGATGAATACCGTCGCGCGCTCACCGGGAAAGGCGAACTCCTGCTGCTCCAGAGTATGAACCGCTTCCCAGTCGCGCCCGTCGCAGTGGAACTGCGAACGAAAACCGGTGTAGATTGGCGCGCGACGCCCGCTCTGCTCAGTAGGAAGGAGAACCAGATCGACTTCGAGATGCGGAGCAACCTGTGCCATGCTTGCACTGGATACCGAATAGCCGCCCCCTTCCGCAACCGGCGGAATGTTAAATCTTGTTCACAACTTGTTCCCAACGCAGCTCACTAGGCGGGGCTACACGTTTGGGCGCACCACTCCTCAATCTTCGCCTTGATCTGATCTCGAACGGCCCGCGTGAACGCGAGTTTTGCCGCCGGTTCGCCTTGAAACCCCGAAGGGTCGGGAAAGCTCCAATGCATCCGCCGCCCGCCGCCGGGGAACACCGGGCACCTCTCGGCGCTCGTCTCGTCGCAGACAGTCACCACGTAGTCGAATTTCGTGCCGCGCGCGATCATCTCGGCGCAGGACTTGGTCGGGTTGCCTGAAATGTCGATGCCGACTTCTTTCATCGCTTCCACGACGACGGGGTTGAGTTTACCTGGTTCGATGCCCGCGCTCTGCGCTTCGAAACAGTCGCTGCAAAACCGGTTCACAAACGCCTCGGCCATCTGGCTGCGCGCGCTGTTGTGGATGCAGACGAAAAGGACTTTCTGTTTCACAGGACTCAGGCGGGTTTGGCGCAGCAACAACCTTCGGCGCGAACGCACCGGCAACCGAGCACGGCAACTGCCGCTCCCGCCACCGGCGCGACGAGGTAAACCCACACGTACTCGAGGTGCCCGGAAACCACCGCCGGCGCCAGCGAACGGGCCGGGTTCATCGACGCTCCGCTGATGGGTCCAGCGAACATCGCCTCGAACGCAATGACCGCGCCGACCGCGATGCCTGCGGTGATGCCCTTCTCCTTCGCGCCGGTCGAGACGGAGAGGATGACGAACATCAGGATCGCCGTGAGCACGACTTCGAACACGAACGATTGCAGCGGCGCGCCGGCGGGCAGCGTGGCGCCGAGGGTTTCGTTCTGCGGAAACAGCGCGCGCAACAGTCCGCTCGCTACGAAAGCGCCAACGCATTGGCTGCCGAGATACGGGAGGATTTCCGACGCCGGCATCCGGCGTGCCGCCACGAAACCGAGTGTGACCGCGGGATTCAGGTGCGCGCCCGACACGTCGCCGACGGCGTAGATCATCGCCAGAACCACGAGGCCGAAGGTCAGCGCAATGCCGGCATGGGTGATCGCGCCCCCGCTGGCCTGGTTGATGACGATGGCCCCCGTGCCCGCGAAGACGAGCGCGAAGGTGCCGAAGAATTCCGCGGCAAGCCGTTGCATCGTCACGCGGCCGCCTTCTGCCCGCTGTGCCGGATGTCCTTCGCCTCGTAAAGATAAACCACTTCCTCGGCGATGTTCGTCGCGTGGTCGGCGATGCGTTCGAGTCGTTTCGAGATGGCCATGAGGTTGAGGCAGCGGGTGATCGTGGTCGGCTTCTCGATGATGAAGCTGGCCAGTTCGCGCTGAAGCTGCCGGTTGATCTCGTCCACCTCCTTGTCGCGCGGGATGACAGCGCGGGCTTTTTCCGTGTTGTGGTTCACGAACCCGTCGAGGGCGTCATTCAACATCTCCAGCCCCATCGTCGCCATGCGCGGGATGTCCACGTACGGCTTGAGCTGCGGCTCCAGGCTCAGTTCGATGGATCGGCGCGCGATTGCCGTGGCCTCGTCACCGACGCGTTCGAGGTTCTGGGAAATCTTCATCGCGATGGTGATGAGCCGCAGGTCGCCGGCCAGCGGCGCGCGGGAGAGCAACACGATGGCGTGCTCGTCGATCTCAATTTCGAGCTGGTCGAGTAAATCGTCGTCCTCCTTGACCTTGCGGGCGAGGTCGTCGTCGCGGTCCACCAGCGCCTTGATGGCGTTGCGCACCGCGCTGGTGGCGATGCTGGCCATGCGGAGAAGTTTTTCCTTCAGGTCGCCCAGGTCTTGTTCGAGGTGGCTTTGCATGTCGTGTGATCAGTAAAGAGTAATCCGCCGCGGGCCGTTACGCACCACTTGTTGCTGGCGAATCTTCATCCGAACCTTCCCGTCACGTAGTCTTCGGTCTGTTTCTTCGACGGGCTGGTGAACATCTTGCGCGTGCTGGCGAACTCGACCAGTTCGCCGATGTAAAAGAATCCCGTTTCATCCGAGATGCGCGCGGCCTGTTGCATGTTGTGCGTGACGATGACGATGGTGAAATCCCTTTTCAGGTCAAGGATCAGGTCTTCAATGCGCGCGGTGGCGATGGGATCGAGCGCCGAGGCCGGCTCGTCCATGAGGATGATCTCCGGCCGGATGGCGATCGCGCGCGCGATGCACAGGCGTTGCTGCTGCCCGCCCGAAAGGCCGAGTGCGCTGCTGTGCAGGCGGT
>DATDFH010000632.1:0-6963 GCA_036522715.1 Verrucomicrobiia bacterium | reverse complement strand
CAGCATCGACGGCGGCAAGCCCGCCGTGATCGAGCAGAGCGCCATGCCTGCCCTGAAGCACATGGTCGCCGATGGCGCGCACACGTGGCTGGCCAACACCATCTTCCCCAGCAAGACCCTGCCTTCGCACACCTCAATGCTCACCGGCGTCGGCCCCGAGAAGCATCTGGTTTCGTGGAACAACTGGATCCCCGGCGCGGGGGTTGTGAAAGTATCCACCGTTTTCTCGGAGGCCAAGAAAGCCGGCCTCACCACCGCCATGTTCGTCGGCAAGGAAAAGTTCCGCCACCTCCTCATCCCCGGCACGGTGGACATGTTCGACTACAACAAGGCCCAGTCCGGCGCGCCGGCGAAAAACGGCGCTCCCGATCCGACGAAGAAAATGGCCGAAGGCACCGTGCTCGCGAAGACCGTCGCCGCCGACGCCGCGCCCTACATCAAGTCGAACAAGCCCAACCTCTGCATGCTCCATCTCACCGACACCGACAACACGGGCCACAAATTCGGCTGGGGTTCGCCCGAGCAGATCAAAGCCTTCGGCGACGTCGATGCCGCGCTCGACATCATCATGGGTGCGATCAAGGACGCCGGGATTGCCGACAGCAGCGTCGTGATCGTCAGCGCCGACCACGGCGGTCACGAGAAGACGCACGGCCTGAACACTCCCGACGACATGCACATCCCGTGGATCGCGTGGGGCAAGGGCGTGAAGAAGGGCACCACCATCTCCGCTCCCGTGACGACCTACGACACGGCGGCGACCGCCCTGTGGCTGCTGGATGTTCCGCGACCCACCAGCTTCGACGGCCAGCCGGTCACGAGCGCGTTCGAGTAGTCACGCGAGCACCTCGTCTTCGTCGAGCGGGTTGTCACGGAGGACGCTGAGTGGTTTCTGTTTCACGAAGGCCAGCACGCGCTGCTTGCCCTCGATGATCTGCGCCTTGGTCAGCCGGCCGGAGAGACGATCCAGTTCCTGCATCCCGCGCGCGTTGAGATTCTTTGCGGCCAGCCCGAACCACTGATAAGCCGCAATCAAATCGCGCGCGACGCCGCGGCCCTTTTCGTAACACGCGCCCAGTTGCACCTGCGCGTTCGGCAGTCCCTGCTCGGCGGCAGCTTGATAAAACGCCACCGCCGTCTCCAGATTCATCGGCACGCCGATGCCGCGGTCGCAGGCGAGGCCGACCTCATACTGCGCCTCGGGGTGGCCTTGCTCCGCCGCGCGCTGATACCAGGCGACCGCCTCCGCCTCATCGGCCGCCACGCCCTTTCCATTCTGGTAACAGGCGCCAATGCTGAACTCCGCCATCGCATCGCCCTGCTCAGCGGCCTTGCCGTACCACGCAAAGGCCGAGGCGTAATCCTGCGCGACTCCCTGCCCGTTCTCGAAACAGATTCCGACGCTGACCTGCGCAGGCGCAAAATTCTGTTCCGCCGCCTTGCCGAACCACCAGAACGCCTGCGCCGGATCGCGCTCCACACCCTGGCCGTTCGCGTAGCAGATGCCGAGACTGTTCTCCGCCGGCGAATAAGCCTGGCGCGCCGCCGCCGTGAACCACTTCACCGCCTCGGTGTAATCCTGTTCCACGTATTGCCCGTTGGCGTAAAGCGCGCCGAGTTTGAACTGCGCCTCCGCGTCGCCCGCGATGGCCTTCGCCTGCAATGCCTCCACGGCCTTGGCCACGCGCAATGATTCGTCGGACACAAGCGAGTGCCGGTGCTCGACCACGCGCACCGCCAACTCGGCCTGCTTGCTCGCCTCATTTTGATCCGGCAGCGCAGCGCCGGCAGGAGTTTTTCGGCCATCAACGGGCTTGCCCACGAGCCGCCCGAGCAGGCGTCTGAAGGCGAAGATGATCGCCCAAACACCCATCCAGAATCCTTTGAGCAGGGCCATGCCCCGAATGTAGCGGCACCCGCCCGTCCGCGCGAGTGCGGAGTTGCGCCACGCCCGCAAACCGCCCGCACCCCCTCCGACCGGTTTGCCATCGGCCATTTGCAATTTTCAATTTTCAATCGCCCCGCCGCCCGCCTACGGTTTCCCGCAATGAGCGGCACCGCTGCGACGAGCTTCCTTGAACTGATTGCCACGGACGAACTCCCCGACCTCGGCCCCGGCCCGCGCGCGGGCGTTCTGCCCGAGGGCGAATTGCTCGCCAAAGTGGACGCCTGGCTCGCCGACAAAAAATTCTCCGCGCGCACCGCCAAACTTTTTCGCGCCGCCGCCTTGCTCTGGCACGACCACCACGACGCCGCCCACGCCATCGTGCACGATGATCCGAGTTCCGAGGCGAGTTTCCTCCACGCCATCCTGCACCGCCGTGAGCCGGATTGCGCGAATGCCTGCTACTGGTTGAAACGAGTCGGCCGGCACCCGGCGTACGCGACCATCGCGAAGCGCGTGTCGGAGTTCCTCGACGGCGACGAGTTCAAACGCTGGCGCGACATCCTCGTTCCCGACGGCCAGTGGGACGCCGAGGGATTCGTGGACGCCGCCTACGTCTCGAACCTGCGCGAATACACCTATCCGCTCTTCCAGCAGATCCAGCGCATCGAGATGGAATGCCTGCTCGATTACCTTCGGCGACTCGGCTGAGAATCCCAACCCGTGCAAGGATTCCAAACCGTCCTCACCGCCGTCCTCCCCGTGTTCCTGATCGCGGGCGTCGGCGGCGCGCTGCGAAAGCTCAACTGGCTCACCGAGGAAGCCGACCAAAGCCTGCTCAACATCGTCATCAACGTCCTCTCACCATGCCTCATCCTCGACGCGATCCTCCACAACGACGCGTTGCGCCAGCCGGTGAACGTCCTGCTTCCCCCGCTCGTCGGCTTTGCCACCCTCGCCATCGGTCTTGTAATCGCGCGCGCCTTCGCCAGGCCGGCCGGCCTCGCCGACCCGCGCACTGCGCGCACCTTCGCCGCCGTCACCGGCATCTACAACTACGGCTTCGTTCCGCTCCCGCTGGCGTTGATGCTTTTCGACCGCGACACCGTCGGCGTCTTGTTCGTCCATAATCTTGGCGTCGAGCTGGGCATCTGGACGATTGGACTGATGGCGATGCAAGGCTTGGGCGGGCGCATCGAATGGCACAAGCTGATCAACGCGCCGCTCGTGGCCATCGTCGTCGCGCTGGTCTTAAACGCAGCGGGCGTTGGTGAAAAGCTCCCCGCCTTCCTGCTCAAAAGCTTCGCCATGCTCGGCCAGTGCGCGATCCCGATGTGCATCCTGCTCGTCGGCGCGACGATGTTCGACCAGTTGCACGAGTTCCACGCGAACTACGGCGCGCGCGTGATCAGCGTGGCGGCGCTGGTGCGGCTCGGACTGTTGCCCGTGTTGTTTCTCCTGCTGGCGCGCTACCTCCCCTGCGCCGTCGAGTTGAAGCGCGTGATCATCCTCCAAGCCGCGATGCCCGCCGCCATCTTCCCCATCGTCATGGCCAAGCACTACGGCGGTGACACCGCCACCGCGCTGCGCGTCGTCATCGGCACCAGCGCGCTCGGCCTCGTGACCATTCCGCTGTGGATCAGGCTGGGGATGAAGTTTGTCGGGCTCTGATCTTTCCCCTCTTACTCCTACTCGTTCTCATACTCTTACTCTCGGGACGAACCACCGAACGGAAAGAGTAAGAGTAGGAGAAAGAGAACGAGTAAGAACAGAGACACTTGCGCGGCTCCCGCTTACCGCTCCTGCGCCTCGCCGGATGAAATGAGTTCTAACGAGTCCGCACGCGGTAAAAGCGCGCGTCGTTGGTGATCGCGTCCGTGACGATGATGTTGGTCGCCGTCGGCACCGCGGGAAAGTTCGCCAATGACACCCAATTGCTCGCGCTCAAGGAATCGAGGAACTCGACGGCGTAGGTGCGGTTGGCCTCCGCGTTGAACACGAATTGAAACTCACCGCCCTGCACCCCGACTTCGCCGATCGTGAACGATGCTGGGCTGAACCCGGCATATTTGATTGTCGCGTAATCTGAGCCACGGTTGAAAAATGAGTTAAGCGATTGCCCCGTCACGAACACGTCGCCACTCACATTCACGGCGATAGCGGTGGCGGAATCGTCGTAGTTTTCCGGCCCGTTGAAATGGTTGGTCCACCACGGCAGACCCACGCCCGAATACGCCACCGTCGCGTAGTCAAAACCGCTCGCGGCGCCGGCAGAGCGCCCCGTCACAAACACGTTGCCGCTGCCGTCCACCGTCAGTGCGGCGGGGATGTCATCGCCGTTCACCTCCCCAGTGAAGCGGTTCGTCCACAGTCCGGCGCCCGCACCGGAATACTTGATTGTCGCGTAGTCAAATCCGCTGCCTGCGCCGAAAGATGATCCCGCCACGAAGATGTTTCCGCTCGTGTCTACTGCCAAGGCGGCGGCGGAGTCGCAGGAATTTCCCGGCCCGTTGAAGCGATTGGTCCATAGCGGCACGCCAGCGGTCGTATATGCCACCGTCGCAAAGTCATCGTTGTTCCCGCCCCAGGAAGTGCCCGTCACGACGAGGATGCCATCTGGACTGGCTGCCACCGCCGTCGCGGAATCGCCGCCGTTGCCCGGGCCGTTGTAACGATTCACCCACAACAACTCACCGGCGCCTGAATACGCCACGGTCGCGAAGTCGTCGTTGGTACCGTTCCATGAGGCGCCGGCCACGAACACATTCCCGTTTGTGTCCACCGCGACCGAGACGGCGACGTCGCCGCCGTTGCCCGGCCCGTTGTAGAAGTTGGTCCACAGAGGCGTGCCATCGTTCGAATACGCCACCGTGGCGAAATCGGTATTGGTGCCGTTGAAAGAGTCTCCCGTCACGAACACGTTCCCACTCCCATCCACAGCCAACGCGTTGGCGTGGTCCGCGCCGTTTCCCGGTCCGTTGTAAACGTTGGTCCACTTCAGGGCGCCCGTCCCCGAGTACTTGATTGTCACGTAGTCATGGTTGCCTCCGCTGCCGACCGAATCGCCGGTCACGAAGACGTTCCCGCTCCCGTCCACCGCCAAGGCTCGCGCGAAGTCATCGCCGTTTGCCGGGCCGTTGTAACGTCTGGACCACAATGTCGGGCCTTCCCCAGAGTACTTGATCGTCACGTAGTCATAGTTGCCCGTGCTGCCGACCGAATAGCCAGTCACGAAGACGTTCCCGCTGCTGTCCACTGCCACAGCGGTGGCGTAGTCATAGAAGTTGTAAAAGCCCCCATCGTAACGGTTGGTCCAGAGCGGTTCGCCAAAGGCGGCGGCGATGACGTGCGGCGTCGGTGCGGCCAGCGCGGCAAACAACGCGACGAGGGCGGATGCGCCGCGCAGTATCGTTGCAACTGGTTTCGCACTGCCGTTCATAAGTTTGTCGCGAGGGTGGTTCTAGGGCGTCCGGACGCGGTAGAAGCGCGCGCCGTTGGTAATCGCGTTGGTAACCGCGATGTTGGTGGCGATGGGCTGCGCAGCGATGCTCGTCAACGTCAGCCAGTTCCCGACATCCAGAAGATCGCGGAATTCGACGGTGTAGGCGCGATTGGCGTCCACGCTGAGCAGGAGTTGAAACTGGCCGTTGGTGGCCGCGACCGGTTTGACCTCGGGCGGCGTGGAGTTGATCCCGGCGTATTTGATCGTGGCATAGCCAGAACTCTGTCCGGCCACGTACACGTTTCCGTTCGCGTCCACGGCCAGGCCCGTGGCTCTGTCGTCGCCGCTTGCCGGCCCGTCGTAACGGTTGGTCCATAGCAGCACGCCGGCACCGGAATACGCCACCGTCGCATAATCGTTACCGCTGCCGTTGCCACGCGAATACCCCGTCACGAACACATTCCCGCTGCCGTCCACCGCCACGGCGGACGCGACGTTATTGCTGTTCCCCGCGTTGTAGTGATTGATCCACAACGGCACGCCCGCTCCCGAATACTTGATCGTCGCGTAATCGTATGAAGCGCCGCCGCCGCATGAATACCCCGTCACGAACACATCGCCGCTGCCGTCCACCGCAATGGCGTAGGCGGCATCAACGTTGTTCCCAGGCCCGTTGTAACGATTCGTCCACAAGGGCACGCCCGCGCCCGAATACTTGATCGTTGCGTAATCGGCACTACTGCCATTACCAAACGAATACCCCGTCACGAACACGTTGCCGCTGCCGTCCACCGCAATGGCGTAGGCGAAGTCATCGTAGTCCCCCGGCCCGTTGTAGCGATTCGTCCACAAGGGCACGCCTGCTCCCGAATATTTGATCGTCAGGTAATCGTAATAAGTGCCACCCGAAACCCCGGTCACAAACACGTTGCCGCTGGCGTCCACCGCCACGGCGCGGGCTTCGTCGTAGAAGCCCAACGGCGAGGTGTAACGATTCGTCCACAACGGCACGCCCGCGCTCGAGTAAGCGATCGTCGCGTAATCGTAATCGTAAATCGGATCATTGTCGGGGTAAATCACCGCCCCGATTGAACACCCCGTCACGAACACGTTGCCGCTGGCGTCCACGGCGACGGCGCGAGCTTCGTCGTGCCAGTTCGTCGGCCCATTGTAGCGATTCGTCCATAACGGCACGCCCGCTCCCGAATACTTGATCGTCGCGTAATCGAAGCGACCGTTGGTGCCCATCGAACCCCCAGTCACGAACACATTGCCGCTGCCGTCCACCGCCATGGCATGGGCCACGTCACCGCCGCCTGCCGGTCCGTCGTAGCGATTCGTCCACAACGGCACGCCCGCTCCCGAATACTTGATCGTCGCGTAATCGTAGAATCCGTTGGTGCCAGTCGAGGCCCCCGTCACAATCACGTCGCCGTTTCGGTCCACCGCCACGGCGTTGATGGAGTCATACGAAGTACCCGGCCCGTCGTAACGATTGGTCCAGAGCGGCTCGCCGAACGCGGCGGCGTTGGCGTGCGGCGCCGGTACGGCCATCGCGCAAAGCAGCGCGGCGACGAGGGCGAACACACGGCGCGTGATCTCCACAGGTGGATTTGCGCCGGCTTCCTCTGGCATG
>DATDFH010000631.1:0-9817 GCA_036522715.1 Verrucomicrobiia bacterium | reverse complement strand
GAAGAAGCCGCCGACGTAGATGTTCGAGCCGGCGGCGAGGAGCGATTGCACCGTGGAATTAAAATGTGTCACGGGTGTCGTCGGCGTGCCGGTCGTGGCGTCGAGCGCGGCGAAACGGAACCGCGGCTGGCCGGCGACGGTGGTGAAAAGGCCACCGGCATAGACGACGTAGGACGAAACCGCCAGTGCGTTGACGTTGTTGTCCGTGTCGGCCGCCCACGCGGCGGGCAGATTGTTCGAGGTGTTGATGGCGGCGAGCCGGGCGCGGGCGTAGTTGCTGCCGGCGGCGCCGACGTTTGTGAAGTTGCCGCCCAGGTAGAGCAACGGCGGACGTAGTGCGAGCGCAATGACGGTCGAGCTGAAGCCGGGGTTGTTCGTGAAAACGCGCACCGCGCCGTTGGAGGGATTGAGGATGGCGAAGTTGGTGCGCAGGAACGTGGAGACGCCGTTGGTCACGACGGTGAACAGACCGCCGACGTAGAGGTTGGTTGCATCGAGCGCGAGTGCATTGATGATGCCGCTGAAATTCGCATTGAAGTTCGTGTCGAGCGTGCGGTCGGCGCGAATGTGCGCGAGGCGCACGCGCGGCACGCCGCCAACGTTGAAGAAGTCGCCGCCGAGGAACGAGCCGCCGCCGCCGTCGTCGATGATCGCGTTGACGTTGCGATCGATCAGTGGGAAGCCGGGCGCGACGGCGCCGGCGTTGCGCTCGAAGGCGGTGGCGTGGCCGACGTTGGTGAGGCCCATCTCGGTGAAGCTGCCGCCGAGGTAGATTGTGCCGTTGGTTTCGAGCACGGCGTTGACGGTGCCGTTGGGAATCCAGAAATCATTGCGCGGCGACTCGCTCACTTGCGGGCCACCGTCGTCGTTGAGGATCGTGCCGGCGCCCTGGCCGTCGAGGATGTAGGCATTGGTGGCGGCCGTGAGCGCCACGAAAAAGTTTTCATTCGGCTCGACGATGGTGTCGCCGAGGATCGTCACCGTGATTGATTTGGTCGTGTCGCCGGGCATGAAGATCAGCGTGCCATTGGTCGCCACGTAATCTTCTCCCGCGAACGCGCTGCCATCGACGGTCGTGAAGCTCACCGACACCGGCGCCGCATTGGTCGGCGCGAGCGTGACGGTGAACGTCGCGGTGACGCTGCCAGAATTGCCCTCGACAACGGACGCGCTGTTGATGGTGAGATCGTTGAAATTGGTGACGGAGAACGAACCGCTGTTGTTGGTGTGGCCGTTGGCGTCGCCGGCGACCAATTGCATGTTCGTGGCGATTTGGGTCACTTGGACGAAGCCTGTCCACACGCCGTTGGTGAAGGTCCCGGTCAGCGTGGGGGCGATGGGAATCGCCGGAGGTGTGGTGGCGATGACGATGTCATCCACGTACCACCCTTCAAAGTTGTTGGCGGCGGAATCGATGGTGTTGAACTGGAACCGCAAACGGATTTGCCGGCCGGCGTAGCTGGAAATGTCGAGGTTGACCGGAACCCACAAGCCGCCGGTGTTCGCAATCGGACCGCCCGCGACGTTGTTGCCGGCGAGCAGCGCGAAGGTGTTCCCGTTGTCGGTGGAGATCTCCACCAGCGCCCGGTCGTAGTTGGTGTTGGCTTCGGTCTGAAGGAGATGATTGAAACTGAGCGTCAGCGGCGTGGCTGCTCCGGCGAGGTTGATCGACGGTGAGATGACGACGCCCTGGTTCGCCCCCGTGTTGTAATTGCCGCCGCCGTTGATCGTCTCGTTGGTTCCGTAGTAGAGGCTGTTGGAGGCGCTGTGGCCGGCATTGGTCGCGCGGCCCGTGCTCAGATGCCAGAGGCCGGCGCCCAGGCCGAAGGTGTTGCTGACGGTGAAGCCGGTCAGCCCGCCGTCGAAGTTGGTCCGGAAGAATTCGCCGGTGCCGGCGTCCCGTCCGCGCAACACCGCCGGGCCGGCAAAGTTGGTCGCCAGGTTGTTCGAGATGTCCAATCCGCTCAGCGTGACGAGGAACGGCACGTTGGCGCCCTGCGGTGAACTGATCGCACTCCAGGTGAAATGGTCGAGATTCCCGGGCACGCCGTCGTCGTTGAGGATCGTGATGCGGGCCTGGGTGTTGGTGAGCGTGGCGTTGACGGCGGCGGAGAAGTTCACGAAGAAGACCTCGTTGGATTCGACGGACGTGTCCCCGTTTACGGTGAAGGTCAGGTTGCTCGTGGTGGCGCCCGGCGGGAAGACGGCCGCGCCGGACTTGCTGACGTAGTCGCTGCCGGCCGTGGCCGTGCTGTTGGCGGTGGCAAAGTTGACGGTGATGTTGCGACCGCTCGCGGCGGAGAGGTTGAGGGCGAGCACCACGTTGGTCGTGCCAGAGTTGCCTTCGACCACTGTGAAGTTCGTGGTGTATTGGAACGTCGGCAGCGGGTCGTCGTCGAGGATCGTGCCGACCGCTGCGGTGTCGGGTGCGGCGGGTTCGTCCTCCTCGGCGCCCGGGTCGATGGCGAAGGTCGCATTGGACGCGTTGTTGAGCACGAGCATGAAGGTTTCATTGCTTTCGCTGAGCGTGTCGCCGATGACCTTTACGGTGATCGTCTGATTGGTGATGCCCGGCGGAAAAGTCACGATGCCGTTGGTCGCGAGGTAGTCGCTGCCCTCCACCGCGGTGTCGTCCTCGGTGGTGAATTGTGCGGTGACGGCCTGTCCATACGCCGGAGTGAGCGTCACGGTGAACACAAAGTTGCTCGTGCCCGAGTTGCCCTCGGTCAGCGTCACGTTGTTGATCGACAGGGTCGGGAGGAACGCCACCGGGGCGACCGTGTCCGAATTGTTGAAGGAATTGTAGTCGAACTGGTTCGCCTTGATCGTCGCGGTGGTTGTCAAAATCGCCTCGACGGTGGGTTTGACGATGACCGCGATGGTCGCGTTCGCGCCCGGCGTCAGCGAGCCGATTGAGGCGATGACGTCGCCGCTCAGGTTGGTGTTGATCGTGCCCTGCGTGGTGGACGCGGACACGAAGTTGACGCCCGCAGGAAGATCGTTGGTGACGACGACACCCGTCGCAGTGGCGGGACCGTTGTTGCTGACGACGATGGTGAAGGTCAGGTTGCTGCCGACGAGCACCGGGTCCGGGGCGGCGGTGAGTTTCAATCCGACGTCCGCCGCAGCCGAGTCGAGGCAGCAATCTTGGGCGACGCTCAGCGAGAGTGCCCAACCGTTGCTGAAGGCGCCCGAGTTGGCAGCGGTGTCGTCGGAGACGAAAAGCTGCCAGGTGCCGTTGGGGCTGAAGCCGTTGAAGGCCGACAGGTTGGTGCCATACGGTCCGGCCGGCGCTGGACCGGGTAGCACGTCGCCGGATTGGTAGTCGGTCGGCTTGAAGGTGCCGGTGTTCAGAGTGTTGGTCGGCAGGCCCGTCGGCGCCGCGTCGTCGAAGGTCAATGTGACCGCCGCGGCAAGGTGAAGGACCAGTTGGACGTTTGCAGCGCCGGTGCTGGAGAAGGCGAAGAGGCGCTCAACGGAATTGGTGTTCCCGTCGAGGGTGGTCACGGTGCCACCAACTGCGAACGGCGATCCGGCGTGGGCGACAATGTCAGTGACCGCCGACGCATTGAGCGGGATGGCGATGACCTGGTTCTGCTCGTTGGTCGTAAAGGCGCGGCTGCCGTAGATGGTCCCGTTGGCCAGATCGCTGTAGATGCCGGTCAGACCGGAACCGCCCGCGGTGAGCGCGGCTACCGTGTTGGTCACCTGGCGAAGTTCGTAGGTTTCGCTGGCGTTGGCGGTGGTGATCGTGAAGGTGTCCACCCGAAGTTCCGCGCTGGTCACGGTGCCCGGCGGCAGGGTCGGAATGTTGAACGTGAAAAAGTTTCGGTTCTCGAATCCGCCGCCGTTGTCGCCTGCGATGTAGTTCTGGATTGCGGGATCATGGAAGCCGGTGTCGTCGTAGTGGCCGGAGTCGGTCGCGGTCAACACGATGTTGGTGCCGGGGGTGTTTGTTCCGCCCGCATCGGACATGAGCATCACCTTCTGTCCGGCGGGCGAGACGAGCAGCACATCAACGTCGGCGGGCAGGTTGTGCGTAAAGTTGCTCAAGGTCACGGTGACCTTGGTGATGAGGCCGGGCAGTCCGCTGATGATGTTGCTCGAGGGATACGGCGTGGCGGCGCCGGAGGCCGGGATCGTGATGGCCGCCGCATTCGTCTGTTTGAACGTGCCGGAAAATGGCGGCAGGCCGAGCGGAAACGTGAAGCTGGCGACGCCCAGATCGGCGGTGCCATCGGCGAGCATCAATCTCGCGGTGAGCGTCCCGCCGCACGGACCGTCGGCGCGGAACGTGAAATTGTTCGTCACCGGCGCGCCGCCGCCCGTGAGCACGCCGTAGGTCTGCGGGGCCGACGGATTTACCACGCCACCGCTGGCCAGCAAGGTTGCGACAAGGTTCGACGTGCTGCCGCTGCCGATGTTGCGCAACGAGAACGCGACGGTGACGAATTCGCCCGGATCAATCAGGCCATTGCTGGCAACACACGACTCGGACAGCAATGCGGCGGCGTTGGTGGTGATGATCGGAAAGAGCTGCGGGATGCTCAGCGTATAGACGCCCCGGCCGAGCGTGCCGACCACCAGCAGGCTGTCCTGCGGACTGTAAACCAGATCGAAGGCCGAGGTCGCCGGCAGTCCGCTGCCCAGTTGCGTCCAGTTGCCCAGGTCGTTGATGTAGGAGATGAACACGCCCACGTCGGTGCCCACGGCGACGCAGTCCGCGACTCCGAAATGGAAGAACTCCAACTGGCGCAACTCACCCACGCCGGTGAGGTTGCCGGTGATGTTCACCCAGTTGGTGCCGGCGTCTGGAGTGGTATAGACCCCGGAGATGTCGATCGCGAAGACCTGGCGCCAGTCGTTGGTGTTCATCACCACGTCGCGCACCGTGCCGCCCGGAAAAGTTCCTGCCGTCGCCGTGACCGGTCCGCCAAAAGTCGTGCGCAGCCGCACCGTTGCGCTCGATCCGTAGTAGATCACGTCGGGATTCGCCACGCCATTGAGCCTTCCGCCGTAGGCCAGCGCGACGCGGTTGACGCCGAAATTGGTTGCGAGCGCCGTGACGCTGTCGCCGCGATCGAGCGATTCGTAAACGGAGTTGGCGCCGCCGATGGCGAGGCGCGCGGGATCGATCTTGTTGATCTCGACCGGCGTGACGAACTGCCCGCTGATCGCCGGACTGCCGGCCAGCAGCGTGAGGGCGGGGGACACGTTGCTACGTTGAACATTCGACGCATCGTAGGTGCGTCGGTAGAACCCTCCGAGATTCTGCGAACTGCCGTAGCGGATCGACTGGCCCGGAAGGCTGCGGTCGTCGATCGCCACGTCACCACCGTCGCCGCCGGAAATCCAATTCCAGACGAGGTCCCCGTTCAGCGGCGAGATATGCGTGCCGTTGTCCTGCGTGCCGGTCATCGCCGTGTGGGTGACGCTGTCCCAGGCCACGTCGTGCGCCTCGATCACGCCGAGGTCGCCGACCACCGAGACCCAACTGCCCGCGCTCGATTGCGGCGAGACGCGCCGGTAAACGCCGCCGTCACTGCCTTCGATGATGTTTCCGTTCGCATCGAAGACCATCTCGCGCGAATCGGCGTGGGGCGTGGTGTTGTTGGCATTGGCGCCTTGGATGGAAGTGGACTGGCTCCCCAGCGGGAGCGCCGCGTTGATCCGGAAATACCCGGATTGCCCGCCGATGTAAACGAGCGCCGAATTGGTCGGGTCGGCGACGATGGAAAAATGGATGTTGCCCTGAGCACCGGTCGATGGCGCGTCCAACTGCGTCCACGAGGCGCCCAGGTTGGTCGAGCGCCACATGCTGGCCAGCACGCTGGAGTTCAGGACCCCGACATAGACGGCGTTGGTGCCGCCGCTGCTGTGTGCCGCCATCTCGATCTTGCTGGTGCTCGAGGAAATCCCCGTGATGCCGCTCGTCACGTTGGTCCACGTCGCGCCATTGTCGTCGCTGCGGAAGATTCCCACCGTGCGCACCGCCGCGTAAAAGCGATTGAGGTTTCCCGGATCACCGACCAGGTCGCTCACCGCGCCGGTCGTCAGGCCGTTCCCGCCCGAAACTTGCGTGAAGGTTCCCCCGGTGTTGACGCTCCGGAACAGCCCGCTGCCCAGTCCGGTCGAGGCATTGTCCGAGCACGCCATCAGCACGTTGCCGCGCGCCGCCACGCTGGTGAGGTTTTCGTTCGCAAACTGATTCGTGCCAAAAAGCGTCCAACTGTCCCCGCCGTTCGTCGAATACAGCACCCCGATTAGAATGCCGCCGCGCGCGGCAAAACTGCTCACCCGCGCGCTGCCGGCGATGAGCGTCTGCCGCGTGGCGTCGGTCGGATCGAACTCCAGCGAGCCGATGGCCTGCGAGGGCAGCGCGTCCGTCAACGGCGTCCACGTCGGATCGGCCGAAGTCGCGTCCATCGTGCGCCAGATCCCGCCATTGACCGCGCCGATGTAGAGAATGTCCGGGTCGGTCGGATGTGCCGCGATGGCCTGGACGGCGCCGGCGACTTTGTTGCTCGGCGGCACGGTGAGTTGCGCGTTGACCGTGGGCGCCGGCCCCAGCCGGTTCCAGGTGCCACCTACGAGCGACGCGGGCGGCGCGAATCCCGGCGGCGCCTTGGGCGCCGCGGGCGGAGGCAGTTCCGCCAGGCCGGGCGGTTCGGCCAGCGGCGGCGTCGAATGCGGCGACGCATCAAAGTCCTGTGCGCGCGTGCTGCCGGCGAATGCGATGAGCAGGGTGACAAGAGCCGTCAGAAGAGAAGGAACGCCCCGATTCATAAGTACGACTCCCGCTGGTTCGGTCGGTTGGTGTTTGGGTTTGAGGACTGTTACCAAACCAGCCGCTGCGGAGGCAACAAAAAACGCTGAACACGCAGCCGGCGAGCCTTGCGGAAACGAAGTTGTGTTTTCCTACGGCAGCAACCGCACGCGGTAGGTGCGTTGCGCAGGGGAGGCACCGCCGGGGTCGTTCGCCATCACGATGGCGCCTGTGCCGGAAACATTGTTGGTCACGGTGATCCACATGCCGCCAGCCACATCGTCGCTGCGCTCGACACGGTAAAGCTTGCCCGCGATCGAAGTGAAGGACACCTGCGCGTCCGCGCCCGAGAGCGTCACGGAAATGATCTGAAGGAAATTCTGCGGGTCATTCGGATCGGTGCCCGCGAGGTACTCCTGCAAGTTGGACAGTCCGTCGCCGTCGAAATCCATCGCGGCGTCGCCCGGATCGTTCGGATTCATCCCATGTGCATTTTCGTAAACGTCCGGAATGCCGTCGCTGTCGGTGTCGGCCAGCACGGTCAGGAAGAATGAGGGCGGGTTGGTGTGGCCGTTGCCGTCGCCGGCGAAGAGCAGCAGGTTGGTCGCGGGTTGTTGGACCGTGATCAGCCCGGCCCAGGCGCCGAGAACGAACGTGCCGGTGTTGGTGGGCGCGATGGACACCGGAAAGGTTGCGCTCACGCCGAGGAAATCGATTTCATCCCACCACGCCTGCGAGCCGGGGGAGAAGTTGTACAGATCCACACGGGTCAGGTTGCTGACGCTGGGGTTGGGGTTGCGGAACGGGATGGCGGCGCCGATCAGCGCGTCATCGACGTAATAGTCCACCTGGCGCGCGGTCCAGTTGAAGCGCAGGGAAATCTTGTACCACGTGTTGCTTTGATAGGGCGCCTGCGGGGCGGTGTTGCTGTTGAGCGACAGGCCCATCACGCCCGTGTCGCGCATCAGGAAGAAGACGGCGCTGTTTGACGCCACCGCGTTCGTGCCGAGGACGAAATAACCGGCGGCCGTGTTGGTCGCGGCGCTCCGGACCCGGAAGTGGACCCATGCGGGTGCGAGGTTGGTGAGCGCGTGAGTAATGCCCCCGTAGTGGTTGCTGAATCCGCCGGACATGGTGAAGCTGTTGCTGCCCACGGCGGCCAGACCGTTGGTGACCGAGCGGCTGGAAGCGTCCGCACCGATGGTCCAGTCGCTGAAATCGCCGTCCTCGAACCCGTCGTGGAATTGGTTCGAGACGGTGGCCGCGAGTCCGAAGAGTCCCGCCGGTCCGGTGAAGTTCGTCGCGAGATTGTTCGACGCGTCGCGCGCCGTGATCAGGGCCGGAAACGGGACGTTGACCACTTGCGTTACGTTGATCGTGCCCCACACAAAATGGTCGAGCTGCCCCGGCAAGCCGTCGTCGTTGACGATTGTGTTGGTGCCCTGCGCGAAGGCGAGGGTGGCGTTGGTCGGGCTCGACAACACCACCTGGAATGTTTCGTTCGATTCGATGGCGATGTCGCCGCCGACGGTCACGACAATCTGCCGGTTCGTCTGCCCCGCGGCAAACATCAGTAGGCCGTTGGTGGAAAGATAATCGGCCGGCGCGACGGCGCTCCCATTCGTCGTGGCAAATTGCACCGTCACTGTTCGCCCGCTGATCGCGCTCAACGACACGGTGAATACCGCGGACGTGGCGCCGACGTTCCCTTCGGTGACGGAAACATTGTTGATCGACAGCGACGGCGCGGGATCGTCATCGGTGATCGTGCCGGTGCCCTGCGCCTTGGCGAACGTCGCGTTGGTGGGAGCGGAGAGGTTGACGAAGAGCGTTTCGTTCGTCTCGTCAAGCAAATCGCCCAGCACGCCGACGACGATCGTCTGGTTCGTCTGGCCCGGCGTGAAGATCAACACGCCGTTCGTGACGGCGTAATCGGCGCCCGCGGTGGCGGTCCCGTTGGAGGCGGCGAAGCTGACGCTGACGCTCGCGGCGCTTGTTGAAGACAGGCTCACGGTGAACACCGCGTTGGTCACACCCGCGTTTCCCTCGGTGACGCTGACATCGGTGATGGAGATCGCCGGCGCGGTGACGGTCGTCAGGTTGGTTGCCGAGTTGTTGGAGAGGTCGCCGTCCGGCTCCGCCCGCGCGACGAACGTGGTGTTGGTGATTACGCCGGTGGCCAGCGACATGATCTGAACGGTGAGCGTGGCGTTGGAGCCGGTGCCGAGGCTGCCGAATGTCGCGACGATCTCGTTGCCGTTGGTGGCGAGGGTTCCCTGGCTGGCCGTACTCGAGGCGATGCTCACGGCGGCGGACAGACGATTGGTCACCACGACGCCGGTGGCGGTCGTCGGGCCGGTGTTGGTCACCACGATGGCGTAGTTGATCAACTGGCCGAGCGACGCCGGGTCGGGCATGTCGCTCACGCTCAATAGGAGATCATTGGTGGCCACGACATCGAAGTATCCGCTCGAAGCGGGGTGGCCGTTGTTGTCGTCGGCCCGGAGGAAAATATTGGCGCCGCTTTGCGCCACGGTCACCGCGCCGGTCCAGATGCCCTGAATGAAGTTGCCCGAAACCACCGGTGTGATCGGCACCGAGACCGACGGTGTGACGGTGTAGCGCAGGCCGGCAAACCACCACCGCGCCGTGTCAGGCGTGGTCGGAAAGAAGTCGCCGCTGCGACTGTAACTTTGGTCGATGGTGCCGTGCGGAAAGTTGGTGCCCAGGTCCGTGCGCCAGTAAAAATTTCCGCCACCGGTGAAAACCGTCACCCGATAACGCGTGCCGGCCGTCAGCGGCAGCGGCGACGCGAGCGGCGTTTCGACCCAGGTACCGTTGACGCTGGTGACGGCTTGGGTGGCGAGCAGCACACCGTCATCGGTCCAGATCGAAACCTTCGTCCCGTAGTAATGCCGCACGTGCGTCACGGTGAGATTCGTCGTGGGCGTGAAGGAGTAACCGAGCGTCTGGCTGCCGCTGCTGCTCGAAGTGTGGACCGGCGTCCCAAGAATGTTCGTTGTGATCGGCAGCCCGGTGCGGCCGCTTAGG
>DATDFH010000630.1:0-20236 GCA_036522715.1 Verrucomicrobiia bacterium | reverse complement strand
GACTTCATGACGCCAGCCCTCAATAAACCTCTCCCGGAATTTGAAGCGCTCGCGACCGGCGGCGTGAAGTTCACGCCGCATGCCTTCGCCGGCAAGATCGTGGTGCTGTACTTCTACCCGAAGGACAACACGCCCGGTTGCACCAAGGAAGCCTGCGGCCTGCGCGACCGCATGGGCGACCTGAAGAAGGACGGCGTGACCGTCCTCGGTGTCAGCCGCGACAACGAAGCGAGCCACCAGAAGTTCATCGCCGACCACCAGTTGAACTTCACCCTGCTCACCGACGTGGATGGCAAGATCACCGAAGCCTACGGCGCCGCGATGACCGGCAAGCCGCTCTCCCGCCGCGTGAGTTTCCTGATCGCGAAGGACGGGGTCATCAAGCACGTCACCGACACCGGTTCAGCCGACGTTCACCTCGCCGAGATGAAAGACGCCGTCGCGAAACTGGCGAAAAAATAACGGTTGCAATTCCACGGCGATTTACGATTCTCCGGCTGTCGTTTAGAAAACTAGTCAGTATCGTGTCTGGTAAATCTTCAGGTGAACTTCCGTCGTTCAGTGTCGATTTGAAACCCAAAGGTTGGGAACAGTCCCCATATTGGCAGTCCCTCTAAGGCATCACATCAAATGAGCACCAAACTGTTTGTGGGCAACCTGTCCTACACTGTCACCGAAAACGATCTTCAAGATCTGTTTTCCCAACACGGCCCGGTGGCCGAAGTCAACCTCATGCTCGACCGCATGAGCGGCCGCTCGCGCGGCTTTGCCTTCGTCACCATGCAGACCCCGGAAGGCGCCAAGGCGGCAACTGACGCGCTCAACGGGCAACAACTGCAAGGTCGCCCACTGACTGTCAACGAGGCGCGTCCGCGCGAAGAGCGGCCGCCGGGTGGTGGCGGTGGTGGCTATCGCGGCGGCGGTGGTGGCCGTGGCGGTGGCGGCGGCGGCGAACGTCGCGAACGCCGTTACTAATTGCTCGGGACTGACTGGAGTCCGCAAGTTTTCAAGGCCGCGCGTTTTGCACGGCCTTTTTCTTTTTTCCCACGTGGCGTCGGACGCGTTCTTGCGCCCCAATCGGGGACGGATTAACAATGCCCTCCGGCTGTGGCGGCACACCAGCCGGGGGCGCACCGGGCGCCCGAACAAAACCGCATGGCGCACAACTTCCAACTCGCCGACTTCGCAGCCCAATTGCGGGGCTGGTTTCGACGCACCGCGACCACCGGCCAGCCGCTACCGTTCGAGGAACTGGCGCTTCAGCTCTTCGCTCTTCAGTTCGAGCACAACGCCGCCTACCGCCGACTCAGCGAGGCGCGTACTGCCTCGCCGGCCAGCGTACGAACCTGGAACAAAGTTCCGCCCGCGCCGACAGCCGCATTCAAGGAACGCGAACTCACGGCGCTCGAACCCGCCAGGCGCGTCACCGTCTTTCACTCCAGCGGCACGACCGCGCAAAAGCCAAGCCGCCACTTTCACAGCCACGAATCGCTCGCGCTTTACGAGTCGTCCGTGACCGAATGGTTTCGCCCTCGCGTGTTGCCGGATTGGTCCGACCGCCGCGAATTTCTGGACTTCCTCGCGCTGACGCCCTCCCCTGCCCTCGCGCCGCATTCCTCGCTCGCGCACATGTTCGCCACCGTGCAACGCGAGTTCGGCCAGCGGGAGCAGGTCTTCACCGGCGCCGTCAACAGCGACGGCGCGTGGGCGCTCGACCTCGAAGCCACGCTCTCGCGACTGCGCGCCTCCGAAGCCGCCGGCGAACCCCTCGTTGTGTTGGGCACCGCGTTCTCCTTCGTCCATCTGCTCGACCATCTGACTGCAAATGATCTCAAGCTCAACTTGCCCGCTGGCTCACGCGCGATGGAAACCGGCGGCTACAAGGGCCGCTCGCGAGAATTGCCGAAAGCCGAACTGCATGAACTCATCACCGAGCGTCTCGGCATTCCGCCGCCCGCGATCGTCTGCGAATACGGGATGAGCGAGTTGAGTTCGCAGGCGTACGACACCGAATCGTTCTGCGTTCCGCATTCCGCATTCCGCATTTTCCATTTCCCGCCGTGGTGCCGTGCCGTCGTCATTTCTCCCGAAACGGGCCGCGAAGTCGCTGAGGGCGAAACCGGTTTGCTTCGCGTTTACGACTTGGCGAACGTGTGGTCCGTGATGGCAATCCAAACCGAAGATCTCGCCGTGCGTCGCGGGGACGGCTTTGAACTCCTCGGACGCGCCCGCCTCGCCGAACCGCGCGGCTGCTCACTGATGCCCGGTTGATGCACGACGCCCGACATCGCACACGCACGCTCGTGCTCATCACGCTGCTGCACGGCTTCACGCACGTCTATCAGGTCGCGCTGCTGCCGCTCTACCTGCTGCTCCAGCGCGACCTCAAGCTCGACAGCGTCGATCTCGCCACCGCGCTCGTCACCGTGATGCTGCTGGTCTATTTCGTGCCGAGCTACTTCATGGGCGTGCTGGCCGACCGCTTCAGCCGCAAGAAACTGCTCGGCTGGGGGCTGGTCATCAACGCGCTCGGCTTCGTCGGTCTCGCGTACGCGCCGAACTACCCCACGGTGCTCACGTGCGTCGCGGTCGCCGGCTTGGGCGGAAGTTTCTATCACCCCGCGGCAACGGCGCTAGTCGCCCGATTGTATCCCGTGAACACCGGCCGGGCGCTGGGTCTGGCGGGAATGGGCGCGGGCATCGGCTTTTTCGTCGGGCCGCTCTACGCGGGCTGGCGGGCAAGCACGGCTGGCTGGCGCGCGCCGATGCTCGAACTGGGTCTGCTCGGGCTCGTGATGGCGGCCGTTTTTTTCTGGCTGGCGCAAGAATCCTCGGAACCTCCGGCTGAAACCCACCCGGCGAAGGCACCCTCAAAAATTCCGTTGTTCCCAACGCCCGCACTGTGGCTGCTCTTTCTCGGTGCAGCGGTCGCGTTCAGCTTGCGCGATTTTTCCGGTGGCAGCATGGGCAGCCTCACTTCGCTGTTCTTGCAGAAGGCCCACAACTTTGCCGCCAAGGACGCAGGCGTGGCGTTGAGCGCGATGTTTCTCGGCGCCGTGTTCAGCAACCCGATCTTCGGCAGCCTCAGCGACCGCGCGCGCATCCGTTGGACGCTTTTCGTGCTGACGATGAGCGGGCTGTTGATCGCGCTCATGCCACACATGGAAGGCGCAGGATTGAAGGCGGCGTTTTTCTTCTACGGCTTTTTCCAGATGGGAAGCTATCCGATGGTCGAGGCGGCGTTGATGCAGGCGGTGCCCGACGCCGTGCGCGGGCGCGTGTTCGGCCTGTTCATCACCATCGGGGGACTGGTGGGCAACGTCTCGCACTGGGCCGCCGGCCGCTGGGTGCACAGGCTGGGTGACGGTGCCTCCGCGGTGCCTCCGTACTTCCCGCTTTACCTGACGCTGGCCGTGCTGGTGTTCCTGTCGTTGCTCGGCCTACCGTGCCTGCACGCGCTGCGCCGCCGCGAGGTGCAACTGGGATCGGCTCCGGCACACGCCCCGATCCCGCTGCCGCGATGACGCCCAACCTGCCCAACTATTTCCTCGCCGACCTTCCGCCGGAGGCAACGCTCGCGCCCGCGATGGTGACCGAGGCGTGCCAAACCTTGCGCCGCAATCGCGATCACTACCTCCACGCGCGCTCGACACGCAGCATGGTCGAGTTGCTCGCCAGCGTCGCCGAGAACTGGCTTGACCCGCAATATCCGCTCCGGCAGTTCGCGCTCGAAGCCGGCCAGAGCGCCACGAGATTCTCGGAACAGACCTTGGCCAGCGGCCTCGAACACTTCTTCCGCCAACTCACACCCGAAAGCCTCAACGCACTCGTCGCCCAGGAACTCGGACACTCCAGCCGGCTCGATTCGCTCGTCGCGACAGCGCCGGAGGAATGTCACCGCCGCGCCGGCATCGCGGTCGGCCCGGGACTGCTCGCGCACATCGCCGCCGGAACGCTTCCACCGCCCACGCTCACGAGCATCGTGCTCGGCCTGCTGGCGCGCTCGGCGCAGTTCGTGAAGTGTTCGAGCCGCGCGGTGTTTCTCCCGCGGCTGTTTGCGCATTCGCTTTACAAAGCAGACCCAAAGATCGGCGCGTGCCTGGAAATCGCCGTGTGGCCGGGCGGCACCGGGCTACTTGAGGAGGCGCTGTTCGCCGAGGCGGATTGCCTCACCGTCACCGGCAGTGACGAAACCGTGGCGGCCATCCGGCAGCGCCTGCCCGCGCGTGTGCGATTGCTCGGATACGGGCACCGCGTCAGTTTCGCCTATGTCACGCGTGAGGTGCTTTCAGCGTTCAGCGCCAAGCGCGCGGCTGCCAGTGCCGCCCGCGACGTCGCCGCGTGGAATCAACTCGGGTGCCTTTCGCCGCACGTCTTCTACGTCGAGAACGGCGGTACCGTGACGCCGGAAGCGTTCGCCGCTATGCTCGCTGAGCAACTCGCCGAACGCGAATGCGCCGAACCGCGCGGGCAACTTTCCATCGAGGAGTCCGCCGACATCGCCACGCGCCGCGACTACTACGCAGTGCGCGCCGCCAATCTCCCCGACACGCGCCTGTGGATGAGCGAAGGCTCGACTGCATGGACGGTGGTCTATGAGGACGAGCCGCGGTTTCAGGTCTCGTGCCTCAACCGTTTCATTTTCGTGAAGTCCGTCGAGAATCTTGCGCAAGCCTTGCACGGCGCGGAGATGGTGCGCGGCCAGGTTTCGACCGTGGGCCTCGCAGCGGACGAGCAACAAGTCGAACCAATCGCGCGCGAACTTGCCCGCTGGGGTGTCACGCGCGTCTGCCCGCTTGGCCAGATGCAACAACCGCCGTTGACGTGGCGCCACGACGGTCGTCCTGCACTGGGCGACTTGGTGACGTGGATGGATCTGGAAAAATGACGCCGCGAAGAGGCACAAGATGCACAAAGGCACTATGAAAGTTGAACTCCGCAAGACATTTCAGTTTGAAGCAGCCCACCTGTTGCCGCATCTGCCCAGGACGCACAAGTGCCGCCGTCTGCACGGGCACAGTTTCCAGGCCGAGATCGTTGTCGCTGGCGAGTGCGACCCGAAACTCGGCTGGCTGATCGACTACGCCGACATCAACGCGGCGTTCAAGCCGCTCTGGGAAAAGCTCGACCACCGTTACCTGAACGAGGTGGCTGGCCTCAAGAATCCCACGAGCGAAAACATCGCCGCGTGGATTTGGAAACATCTCAAGCCGCGTCTGCCGGAACTGGTTGCCGTTGAAGTCGCCGAAACCTGTACCGCGCGATGCGTCTATCGCGGCGAGTAATCCGGCGGCAACTCACCTGTGAATCCGGGCTGACGCAGCGCCTCAAAGAGCACGATCGCCACGCAGTTCGAGAGGTTGAGCGAACGCGCTGCGGCATTGAACATCGGTACCCGTAACCATCGCTCGCGGTTTTCCGCCAGCAACGCCTTCGGCAATCCCGCCGTCTCGCGACCAAACACGAGGAAATCGTCCGCACCGAACCGCACTTCGTCGTATCGTTTCGGCCCGTGCGATTCGATGAGCCAGAGCCGCGCGCCGGCCGGCAGTGTCGCCGCGAAGGCCGACCAATTCTTCCACCGTTTCCACTCGACGTGCTGCCAGTAATCCATCCCGGCGCGCTTGAGTTGCGCATCGTCGAGCTTGAAGCCGAACGGCTCGATCAGATGCAGCGTCGTGTGCGTGGCCGCGCAGAGCCGCGCGACGTTGCCCGTGTTCGGCGGGATTTCAGGCTCGACGAGGACGATGTGCATTTCGATTTGTAGGAGCTGAGGTGACGAGGCTCACTTCAATTTGTTTTGGACGGAGCCTCCTTACGTCTGCCGCTACGAGCGTAGAAGACTTTCCACAACACCAGTCCGCACGCGGGCGCAGTCATGCCGGCGACGCGCCGGTCCTTATGCGCGAGGATGTGTTTGATGTAGTCCGGCCCGATTTTCCCCTCGCCCACCTGCACGAGCGTGCCCACGATGCCGCGGCACATTTTGTAGAGAAAGCCGTCGCCTTCGATGATGAAAGTAAGCAGCGCGCCGTTCTTCCGGAAATCGCAGCGCGTCAACGTGCGCACGGTGGAATCGGTGTCATACGTCGGGTTGGTGCGGAAGGAACGGAAGTCGTGTCTGCCGACAAAGCATTTCGCGGCGCGGCGCATCGCGGCCACATTGAGCTTGCGCTTCACATGCCAGGCGCGGTCGCGCAAGAGCGGGTTCATCACCGGATGGTTCCAGGCGAGGTAGCGATATTGTTTTCCCGAAGCATCGAAGCGGGCGTGAAAACCTTTGGCCGCGGGCCTGACAGCCAGGGCGCGGATGTCCTCCGGCAGCCAGGCGTTGATCGCGAGAAGCAGCTTCGCCGCGCTCATGGGGCACTCGGCCCTCGGCACCTCGAAGTGCGCGACGAGGCCCAGCGCATGGACGCCCGTGTCCGTGCGACTCGATCCGTGGAGCCGGGGCTTGCTCGGAAAAAGTTTCGCCAGCGCCTCCTCCACTTTCTCCTGCACGCCGACGCCGACCTTCTGCACCTGCCAGCCTTGGTAGGCGGTGCCGTCGAAGGCGATGGTGAGTTTGAACTTGAGCAAGCTCACAAGAAGGAACGAACCACGGATAGACACGGATGAACACGGATGCAGAACTGGGTGACACGAATTGCACAAATTGACGCGAATAGGCACGCGACTCCCAATTCGCGGCAATTCGCGTTTCCCAATCCGTGTTCATCCGTGTTCATCCGTGGTTGGACATTCAGCCCGCCAGATTGTCGAGGTAGCCCTGAAGCAGAATCGCCGCGGCACTTTGATCCACCTTGCCTCGCTGCTGCTTCGCCTTCACGCCTGCCTGCGACAGAAGCTTCTGCGCGTGGACCGACGTGAGCCGCTCGTCCACCGCCTGGATCGGCACGGTGATGGCGTTGCGCAGCGCGGCGACGAAGTCCTGCACCTTGAGCGCCGCCGGGCCGTAGCTGCCATCCATATTGCGCGGCAGTCCCACAAGAATGAGTTCGACTTGCTTCTCGCGGAGCAACTCTTTGAGGCGTTCGAGAAATTCCGCGAACGGCTCCGCCGCGATGAATTCCAGCGGCGTGGCGATCATCTTCAACTCATCGCTGACGGCGACGCCGATGCGGACGGTGCCGTGGTCGAGGGCGAGGATGCGCATGTCGTCGAACAGATCTATTTGTTTCGTTGCGACCGCACAAAAGCGATCACCTTTTTCAGGTATTCAACGCTTGCCGGCCGAAACATCGAGTCATAGCCCCGAATGGCGGCACGGGTATTGGTCAGATCGAACTCACCGCCATGATTGAGGTAAGGTAAATACACTTTGAACGTTCGTGCGATCATATCCTCGGTACGAGTGAGCGGCTTCGGCACGGGTTGAACGAAGCTCAAGTTGATTTTCCCTTTGATGCCAAACGCCTCCAGGATCAGTCCGAAAATCTCCGCGTTGCACTGCGGCGACGGGTGGCACAAGTGGAACGTTTTGCCCGCCGAACCCGGCGTTTCCATGATCAGGGCCAGAGCGCGTGTGATCGGGTCAACCGCCGCCAGATTGGGCCGGGCGGATGGATTCATCGGCACGCGGATTTCCCGATTTACCGCCTCGCCATCCTCGATTCCGTAATATTCTTGAATCCGGTTCGCGACTTCCACCAGCACATTCAGGTGGGTGAACGCCGCGGAACGTCCGTTCACCGTGTCATTGACGATGATGGACGGCCTCACGATCGCAAGGGGCAACCGAAGTTCCTCGCAAAAGGACCGCACGCCAACTTCGGCTTCGCATTTGGTCTTCTCGTAATTGTTGCGGAACCGCTGGCCGACATCCGTATCACTTTCCAAAATCGCCCCGATCCGGTCGCCTGCAACATAGGCTGTGCTGACATGCACCACTTGCGAGATGAATGGCCGCAGAGCGCGAACGACATTGAGCGTGCCATCCACGTTTGCCTGCCGTTGCGCCGCGGGATCAGGCGGAACAAATCGAGTGTCTCCAGCCAGGTGCACCAGCGTTATGTTGGACCCGGCGAGGAAAACCGGCCTTCCCTTGAATCCCAAGTCCCGCCGCGCCAGATCCACCTCGCAACAATGCAGCCGGCTCAAGTCCTGAGGCTCACCCGTCAAATTCGCCGCCCGCACGGCCATCAAAACCCGTTCCTGCCACAAGACGCCGTCCTTGCTGCGCCCCAAGGCATGAACCGTCCATCCCCGTTTCAACAAGACCTGAACCAGATATGACCCGATGAACCCGTTCGCTCCAGTCACGATGGCTGATCTGACTGACATGTCGCTGGCGTCCCGTCAAAAACCCTTGATCACCTGCGCCGCCGTGCGGACAGTCTTTTCGATATCCGCTTCGCTGTGCGCGATGGAGATGAACCCCGCCTCGAACTGCGAGGGCGCGAGATAAATCCCCGCGTCGAGCATCCCGTGAAAGAATTTCTTGAAGCGCTCGCGGTCGCTCTTCATCGCGTCGGCGAGGTTCCAGACCGGTTCACCGGTGAAGTAACCGCAGAACATCGAACCGCAGCGGTTTAAGGTGACGGGCACGCCGGCGGACTTCGCGGCGTCGCGCAGGCCCGCTTCGAGGGCGGCGCCGCTCTCTTCGAGTGTGGCGTAAGCGTTCGTTGAGTGAAGTTCCTCCAGCGCGGTGATCCCCGCCGCCATCGCGAGCGGATTGCCGCTGAGTGTGCCGGCTTGATAGACGGGGCCAAGCGGCGCGAGGCAGTCCATGATGTCCGCGCGCCCGCCGAACGCGCCGACGGGCAGGCCGCCACCGATGATCTTCCCAAAGCAGCTCAAGTCGGGCCGAATGCCAAAGCGCTCCTGCGCGCCGCCGAACGCGAGGCGGAAGCCGGTCATCACTTCGTCGAAGATGAGCAGCGCGCCGTTGGCCCGCGTGATCTCTCGGACGAATTCGAGGTAGCCGGGCTTCGGCAAATACAGGCCCGCATTTCCCGGCACGGGTTCGAGGATGATGCCAGCGATTTGTCCCGGGTTCGCCGCAAACGCCGCCTTCACCGCTTCGTTGTCGTTGAACGGCAGGACGATGGTGTGCTGCGTGAAGGCTGCCGGCACGCCCGCGCTGTCGGGATGGCCGAAGGTAAGCGCGCCGGAGCCGGCACGCACGAGCAGCGAATCGGCGTGGCCGTGATAGCAGCCGTCGAACTTGATGATCTTGTCGCGTCGCGTGAAGCCGCGCGCCAGGCGGATCGCCGACATGCACGCCTCGGTGCCGGAGTTACACATGCGCACCTTCTGCACACTCGGCACTGCGCCGCAGACGAGCTTCGCCATCGTCACTTCGAACGGATTCGGAATGCCGAAGCTCGTGCCGTGCTCCGCCGCGGCCTGCACCGCCTTGATGATTTTCGGATGCGCATGGCCAAGGATCGCCGGCCCCCAGGTGCAGACGTAGTCGATGTAGTCGTTGCCATCCACGTCGAACACATGCGCGTCCCTGGCACGGTTCACGAAGAATGGCTGCCCGCCCACGGCGCGGAACGCGCGCACGGGGGAGTTCACCCCGCCGGGGATGTAATTGAGCGCTTCGGTGAAGAGACTCTCGGACTTGGCGCGGGACATCATGCGAAATCAAGCGCCGCGAAACCGTTGCGCAATCGGCACGCGCCTCCCGACACCGAAGGCCTTGCTCGTCACCTTCAAGCCGGGCGCGGCCTGGCGGCGCTTATACTCCGTCACGTCGATCAGCCGGATGACGCGCCGCACTGTAGCTTCATCAAAACCGTTGGCCACGATCTCCTTGGCGGACTTGCCGTCCACGACGTACGCTTCGAGAATTGCGTCGAGGACTTCGTACGGCGGGAGCGAATCCTGGTCAGTCTGGTCCGGGCGCAACTCCGCTGACGGCGGCTTGGTGATCGAGGCGGCGGGAATGATCTCGCGCTCACGGTTGACCCATTTCGAGATCCGATAAACCATCATCTTCGGCACGTCGTTGATGACCGCGAGACCACCGTTCATGTCGCCGTAGAGCGTGCAGTAGCCAACTGCCAGTTCGCTCTTGTTGCCCGTGGTCAGCAGGAGAGAGCCGAACTTGTTGGACAGCGCCATCAGCACCGTGCCGCGGATGCGCGCCTGAAGATTTTCCTCGGTCGTATCCTCGGGCCGGCCGGCAAAAACGTCGCGCAACGATTTCTTGAGCGCCTCGAACGCCGGCTGGATCGGGACCACATCGTACCGGATGCCGAGGCGTTCGGCGAGCGCGCGCGCGTCGTCGAGGCTGCCTTGCGATGAAAACTGCGAGGGCAGCGAGACGCCGTGGACGTTGTCCTTGCCCAGCGCCTCGACGGCGAGCACCGCCGTGAGCGCAGAGTCGATGCCGCCGCTGAGACCGAGCACGGCGGACTTGAAGCCGCACTTGTAAAAATAGTCGCGCAGTCCGATCACGAGCGCACGATAGACCTGCTCCTCGTCGGCGAGTGCGGCGGGGTTCGCCTGACCGCGCGCGTCGGTGTCCACGATCACAAAGTCTTCGGCGCAGAAGGCGCCCTCCGCGATCAAGCCGCCCTCGCGGTCGAAGGCGAGGCTGTTACCGTCGAAAATCAACTCGTCATTGCCGCCGGCGAGATTGCAGTAGAACACCGGCACGCGATTGCGCCTGGCTGCATTCGCGATCATGTCGTGGCGCAGTGCGTTCTTGCCCAGGTTCCACGGCGAGGCGGAGACGTTGAAGATGAGTTCGGCGCCAGCACGCACGAGTTCGGCCACGGGATCGTGGCGATAGCGCCGGTCGCGCCAGAAATCCTGCGCGTTCCATATGTCTTCGCAGATCGTCAGCCCAATTTTCCGACCGTCGAACTCGACGGGCGTATTCTCCGTGGCCGGCTCGAAGTAACGGTCCTCGTCGAATACATCATAGGTCGGCAGCAGCATCTTGGTTCGCGTGGCGACAACGCGGCCGTGCTGCAACAATGCGACCGAGTTGGTGGCCTCGCGCCCAGGCCGGCGCTCGTTCCGTCCGACGAAGCCGACGAGCAGACCGGTCTTGCCCGTAGCCGCCGCGAGGCGTTCGAGCGTCGCGACGCTCTGGTCCACAAAGTCGCGGCGCAAGAGCAGGTCGCGCGGCGGATACCCCGTGACCGCGAGTTCAGGCAGCACTACGAGATCGGCACCGGCTTCCGCGGCGCGCCGATACGCGGCGAGAATTTTCTCCGCGTTGCCCGGCATGTCGCCGACGGTGGTGTTGATCTGGGCGAGGGCGGCTTTCATTCGCAACCGATCTACCGCGTTCCGAAAAACGTCTGCATCAGAGTGCCGCGTTGCGTTCCCACCGCCATCCCGGCCACGACGTGGTGGCGTTGAAACCAGCCCTGCGGCACTTCCAGGCAAAATCGGATCTGGTCGGACTGCGCCGCGATCGGCGTCTCGTCGAGCGGTTTCATGTCGTAAATCTCGCGGATGATGCCCGCGTTGTCGATGTAGGCGCAGGAAAGCGGCACGGTGGTGTTGCGCATGTAAAACGACGCCCGCTGCGGCGCGGGGAAGACGAAGATCATGCCCTCGGTCTCCGCCATCGACTGGCGGAACATCATTCCGGTGGCCATCTGCAACGGCGTCGTGGCCAGCTCAGTTTCGAGTTCGTTGGTGCCGATGAAGAGCTTGATCGTCGGCAGTTTGGGTTGCGCCTGCGATGGGCCGTTGGAGACAACGGTCGGCGGCGCAGCGACGGGCGGTTGCTTCCCGCAGCCCGCGCCCGCTCCGATGAGCAGCGCGACCAAGAGCGCAAGATTTCGCATTGCGGAACAGTGCGAGCATCCGGGCGCGGATTCAACCCTGCGTTCGCCTCGGCGTTGGAAAATTGACGGCATTGAAGGCGGGCTTTCCCGAAAGCACGCGCCCGAGATCGGTGCACACGGCCTCAAACGTCCGCACTTGCGCCTCGTGCGTGAACGCGCCGACGTGCGGGAGGAGGATCACGTTGTCGAGCGCCGCCAACGGGCCCGGTTCGACGGGCGGCTCGGTCGCGCGCACGTCGAGCGCGGCGCCGGCGAGCTGGCCGGATCTCAGCGCGCCGAGCAGCGCCGCTTCATCCACCACGCCACCGCGCGAGGTGTTGATGAAATACGCGCCGGGCTTTGTCGCGGCGAACTTCTTCGCGCCGAAGAGGTGCTTCGTCTCGGGCGTCAGCGGCAGGTGGACCGTCACGAAGTCCGCCTGAGCAAGCGCGTCTTCGAGGTTCGGGTGGAAAGCGACGCCGCTGTCGGTGATGCCTGCCTTCTCCGCGGTCAGGTAGGGATCGTAAACCGCCACCTGCATGTGGAACGCGCGCACCCGCGCCGCGACGAGCCGCCCGATGCGTCCAAAGCCCACGATGGCGAGCGTCTTGCCCGACAGCTCGACGCCCGTGCAGCCGCGCCGGTCCCAGCCGCCGGCCTTCGTGGATCGGTCGGCGAAGGCAATCTTGCGCGCGAGCGCGAGCATCAAACCGATCGTCAACTCCGCCACGCTGATCGCATTCGCCTCCAGCGGCGCGACGACCACGATGCCCCGCTCCGACGCGGCCTTCACGTCGATGTTGTCGAGGCCGACGCCGATGCGGCCGATACCGATCAGGTTGGGCGCTGAAGCAAGAATTTCGGCGGTGAGTTGGGTTTGATTGCGCACCATCAACGTGCGCGCTTCGCGAATTCGCTCGCGCAACGCGGCAGCGTCCTTCCACAGCCCCGGCTCGCGCACGACGTGGAACTTCCCCGCCAGCGCGTCGATGTGCGGCGAGGCGAGGTCTTCGGTGATCAGGATGTCCATCGGATACTCGGAGCGCGGCCTTCAGGCCGCTTCGACGGCCTCAGCTGACCGGCGTCGAAGGGGCCTGAAGGCCGCGCTCTTAAATCTTCCCCCACTCAATCGGCTTCGTGCAATCCACGCGCGCGAGCTTTTCATTCACGGCCTCGGGATACTTCTGCGCCGCGCCGGTGTTGAAGACCACGATGCGGTCGGACTTCTTGATCGCGCCCTCCTGCAAGAGCACTTCCAGCGCGCCGTAACACACCGCTGTTTCAGGGCAGAGCGCGATGCCTTCCTGCGCCGAGGCAAGTTGCATCCATTTCGGAATGTCTGCCTCCGGCGTCGCCAGCGCCACCCCACCGCTCTCGCGCACCGCATCGAGGATCATGAAATCGCCCACCGCCGCCGGCACGCGGATGCCGCTCGCAACCGTCGCCGCGTTCTCGAACTTCTTCGCGAAGCGCTCGCCCTTCTCAAACGCCACCGCGATGGGCGCGCAGCCGGTGCTCTGGCAGGAAATCATCTTCGGCTTCTTCGGCGACTTGAGCCAGCCGAGCGCTTCGAGTTCGGCGAACGCCTTCCACATGCCGATCAATCCGGTGCCGCCGCCGGTCGGATACAGAATCACGTCGGGCAATTCCCAGTCGAACTGCTCGGCCAGTTCAAGGCCCATCGTCTTCTTGCCCTCGATGCGGTACGGCTCCTTGAGCGTGGAGATGTCGAACCAGCCCTTCTCCTTCCGCCCCTCGCCGACGATGCGTCCGCAGTCGGTGATCAGTCCGTTGACGAGAAAAGTCTTTGCCCCGGCGAGGAAACATTCCTTCTGGTTGATGCTCGGCGTGTCCTCCGGCATGAACACCCACGCCTCCATGCCCGCGCGCGCGGCGTAGGCCGCCATTGCGCCTCCGGCGTTGCCCGCAGTCGGAATGGCGACCTTGGTGATGCCGAACTCCTTCGCCTTCGAGATCGCCACAGCCTGACCGCGCGCCTTGAAGCTGCCCGTCGGCAGCCGGCTTTCGTCCTTCACGTAGAGATTCTCGACGCCGAAATGCGCCGCAAGCCGCTTCGTTTCGAGGATCGGCGTGATCGTCTCGACCAGCGACACAATGCACTCCTCCTTTTCGATCGGGAGCATTTCCAGGTAGCGCCAGATCGTGGGCGGCCGGCCAAAGAGTTCCTTCTTTGGAAATTCCTTCTTCATCGCGGCGAGATCGTAGCGCACCCACAACGGCCGCTGGCAACTGGTGCAAAGCTGGTGGGGCTTGTCCTGCTCGTAGTGCTGGCCGCAATTGGCGCATTCGAGGTGCGTGACGAAGTTCATGCGTGCGGCGATTCAACCGGCCGCGCGCGCGGAGGTCAAGTTTCGCACGCGTGATTTCGCGCCGGCGGATTGTGACACGCAGCGACATTCGGCTTTACGCACCGGCTGCAATTTGCCAAAAGAGTCGCGCGCGTCCATGAACAACAAGGTGAACATGAGCAAAGTTTCCGAGCGGCAGAGCCGAATCCCATGAAACGCACCGAAGACCTCGTCACGCCGCGAAACTCAACGCGCTCGAACGCCCTCGCCACGGCTGTTCTTGCCGCGTTGTTCATCACATCTGCGTTTGGCCAGAACGCCAACGACGGCTTCGACCCGAACGCCAACACGAATGTCTGGGCGGTCGCGGTTCAAGCCGACGGCAAGATCGTCATCGGCGGCGATTTCACCACGGTCGGCGGAGTAGCCCGCACCAATCTTGCGCGGCTCAAAGTGGACGGGAGCCTGGACTCGACGTTCACCGCGGGAGCCGTCGGCCGTGTCAACACGCTGGCCGTCCAGGCGGACGGAAAGATTTTGGTGGGCGGCAGCTTCAGCACGCTGGGCGGACAGGCGCGCGCCAATCTCGGCCGTCTGAATGGCGACGGAAGCCTCGACGCCACCTTCAATCCCGGCGCCGGAAGTTCCGTCAACAGCCTCGTCGTGCAGTCGGATGGCAAGATTCTGGTCGGGGGAAATTTCAACACTCTGGCCGGGCAATTGCGCAATTTCATCGGCCGGCTGAGCACCAACGGCACTGCGGACGCCGCGTTCAATCCGGGGGTCGGTAGTTTTGTGAATGACCTGGCCGTACAAGCCGACGGAAAAATTTTGGTTGGTGGCAACTTCGGTACGCTGGGTGGACAGTCGCGAAGTTTCATCGGGCGGTTGAATTCCGACGGCACGCTCGACAGCACGTTCAATCCCGGTGCGAACGATCAGGTACGAAGCGTGGCGTTGCAGGCGGACGGGAGGATTCTGGCCGGCGGAAATTTCACCACGCTCGGCGCGCAGTCGCGCAGCAAGATCGGCCGGTTGAATGCCGACGGCAGTCCAGATCTCGGCTTTGACCCAGGTGCAAACGGTTCCGTCGCCCGGATCATCGTGCAGGCAGACGGACGAATTTTGGCCGGTGGTGACTTCACCAGCTTGGCCCAGCAGCCGCGCAATTTCTTCGGCCGGGTGAACGCCGACGGCAGCCTCGATGCGGCTTTCAATCCTGCGCCGAACAATTCCGTCGTGACTCTGGCGCAGCAATCGGACGGGAACATCCTGGTTGGCGGCCTTTTCACGACGCTCGCCGCGACGAATCGAAACTTCATCGGCCGGCTTCACGTTGACGGCAGTTTGGACCGCACGTTGGACCCGTCGCCAAACGGTCAGGTGGAAAGTCTGGCGGTGCAGGCGGATGGAAAAATTTTGGTCGGTGGCAATTTCACCAGCCTCGCCGGGGTCACTCGCACCAACCTCGGCCGCTTAAACCCCGACGGCAGCGTGGACGCCGCGTTCAACGCCCCGGCCAACGGTTTCGTGGATTGCGTGGCGGTCCAGTCGGACGGGAAGATTGTGGTGGGAGGAAATTTCACCAAGCTCGCCGGGCAGACGCGTAATCGCATCGGCCGCTTGAATGCCGATGGCAGTCTGGACGCGGACTTCAATCCGGGCGCGAACAATGTCGTTTACAGCCTCGCCGTACAGACCGACGGGAAAATCCTGGTCGGCGGCGATTTCACCCAGTTGGGCGGGCAGACGCGCAGCCGGATCGGCCGCTTGATTGCCGACGGAACGCTCGACGATTCATTCGACCCCGGCGCAAACAACACCGTGTACAGCGTGGCGGTGCAGGCGGATGGAAAAATTTTGGTCGGCGGCGCTTTCATCCTGCTCGCCGGCCAGCCACGCAACGCCATCGGCCGGTTGACTGACGTCGGCGGACTGGATGGCGCATTCGATCCGGGTGCCACCGGCGGCTTTTTCCCGCTCGTCAATACTCTCGCCGTGCAGGCGGACGGAAAAATCCTGGCGGGCGGCGACTTCACGACGCTCGCCGGACTGGCGCGCACAAACATTGGCCGGTTGAATCCCGACGGCAGTCCTGATGCCGCCTTCGACCCGCGCGCTGTCGGCAGCGTGTACACGTTTGCCGTGCAGACGGACGGCAAGATTGTGGTCGGCGGGAACTTCACCAACCTCGCCGGTCAGACACGCAGCCAGATCGGTCGGCTCAATGGGGATGGCTCGCTTGATGCCACATTCAATCCCGGCGCCGACGGCATTGTGCTCACGCTGGCACTTCAGGCGGACGGGAAGATTCTGTCGGGCGGACAATTCCTGACGCTGGGCGGTCAAGCGCGCAAGTATCTGGGCCGCCTCACCAGCGGCGGCGCGGCGCTGCAATCACTCTCCCTCGATGCCAGCGCCACCACCGCCACCTGGACGCGCAGCGGCACGGGGCCGGAGGTTGGACAAGTCACGCTCGAACAATCCACCGACGGCACGAATTACATCGTGCTGGGCAGCGCCGCGCGCATCAGCGGCGGATGGCAACTCCCCGGTCTGCCCGCGCCTGCTTCGGCAAGTTTCTACCTCCGCGCGCGCGGCCGGGCCACGGGCGGCGAATACAACGGCTCCAGCAGCGTAATCGAGTCGGTGCGATTATTCTTCAATCTCAACTCCCCGCCGTATCTCACGATGCCGATGCCGCTCGCGAACGGCAGTTTCCAGTTCACCTTCACCAACGCCGGCGGCGCCAACTTCACCGTGCTGGCCACGACCAACGTCGCGCTGCCCACGACGAACTGGGACGTGCTCGGGCTGGCGACCAACGCCGGCGGCAGCCTCTACCAGTTCAGCGACCCCGGCGCGACCAACTTCCCGCTGCGCTTCTACCGGTTGCGCGGCCCATGAAGAATCCCGCGAGCCCCCGCAAAAACCACAATTCGGGTGCCGCGGGGAAATGGGTTGAATTCGCCCACGCAGGAAATAGTATGCTGCCGCGCTGTCGCTTTTTGGACGGCGCGTTGGCCGGGACGTAGCGTAGCTTGGTAGCGCGCTTGCTTGGGGTGCAAGAGGTCGTGAGTTCAAATCTCACCGTCCCGACCATCTTTTTCCGTCGGAATCCCTCCGGGCCGAACCCGGCGCTCCCGCTTCTGGTTTCGTGGAACCAAATCTGCTAAGTTTCGGTGAGCCTGGCGATGGCGGATCGAACCAGCGTGGGCCGACAACCCGCCGTCCGTGGCTGCGCGATGAATGTCATTCAGCCAAACTGCCGCGTTCAGTTCTCCGCCGAGGACATCGACTTCGTCGTCTCGACCGTCGGCCGCACCGCCGGTGACAAGAACTGCCTCACCGCCCTGCTGACCGATATCGAGGCGCGCGACCAGATTCTGGACGATCCGAAACTCCTGCACGCGCTGCTCGAACACCACGGCTGCCTGCGCGTCTCGGCGCACTTCTATTTTTACGTGCTGGTCCGACAGGTCTTCCTCCGTTCCGGCATCACCGACCGCGCGGTGGCTGATTACGTGGCGGAGTTGCTGGCCGAGTTCTCGCGCACCCAACGGATGCGCTGCGAAGTGGCCGGCCAGCCCGCGCCGTTCGATTACTTCTTCGAGATGCTCGCGGCGCTCCAGAAGGCGGACGACCGGACCAACTTCATCATCCGCGCGCACGTCGGTAATTGCTCCCTGTTCCTCAGCGGCGTGTTTCCGGAGCGCATCCGTTTCCGGGCCGAGTCGCGCGGCTTTCCCGACCTCAGCTACTACGAGCAACTCGGCCGGACAAATTTCCGCGCCGCCAGCGACCACCGCCTTGCGCGTCGCTGCGAGCTGGCGGATGTGTATGCGACGCTGTCCGATCGCTTCCGCGAGACGCGGCTGGCGTTGAACGACATTTCAGACCGCCTCTTCTCGCTCGGAGATCCGAACTACCCGCTCGAAACGCTCCTCGGCAAATCCTCCGAAGACTCCGCGGCAAACTGATCGCCGCACTACAGCAACCCCGCCTGCCTTACGGCCAAAAGCGTCTCCTCCGGTCGTACGTGGTGAACCGCCTGCCAGCCGCGTGCCGCGCCCGCCTCGACGTTCTCCGGCCGGTCATCGATGTAGAATAGTTCGCCGCCCCGGAGGCCGCTGGCGCGCTCCACCGCTTCGTAAATGCGCGGTTGCGGTTTCATCGCGCGTTCTTCGTAGGAGAAAATGTAGGCGCGAAAGTTTGCGAAGAACGGAAACCGCCGCCGCATGTGGCCAACAGCGATCTCGTTCGTATTCGAGAAGATGAATGTCGGCACGTCGCGCCGGTGAAGTTCGCCGTGCAAGGCAACGACGGATTCAATCGGTGTGAAGATGTCCGCGAACATTTCGCGGAACAGATCAAGGCCACCGTGAAAGCGCGTGGCCGCCTTCGCGCGCTCGAAGAATTGTTCCGTGGTCAGCGACCCCGTTTCGTAATCGTGCAGCAGCGGCGACTGGTCGAGCACCTGCCGGATGGCGTCGGCCTCGAGCGGGCTGTGCTGCGTCATCGCGCGCGCGGCGATGCGATAGTCAAAGTCCAGAAGCACCTTGCCGATGTCGAAGATGACCGCTTGCGGAATCATTGGAGTTCGCGCCGGCCTTCGATGGCACGACTGAGCGTCAGTTCATCGGCAAAATCCAGGCCCGTGCCAGCGGGAAGCCCGTGCGCGAGCCGGGTGACCTTGACGCCGCGGCCGGAGAAATGTCTGGCGAGGTAGAAGCACGTCGCGTCGCCTTCCACGTCGGTCGGGAGCGCGAGGATTATCTCCATGATCGGCTCAGACTGGAGGCGCCGCGAAAGTTCACTAATGCGCAGGTCCTCCGGTCCGACACCGCTCGTGGGCGAGATGCGGCCGTTGAGCACGTGATAGACGCCGCGGAATGCGCCGGCCTTTTCGAGGCTGATGATGTCCACGGCGCGCTCGACCACGCAGACAGCACCATGATCCCGGCGCGGGTCGGCGCACAGCCCGCACGGCTGCGCTTCGGTCAGCCCGCCGCAAATGGAACACAACTGCACCTTCTCGGAGGCGTGCACTAAAACTTCCGCAAGCGCCTTGATTTTCGCGTGGTCGCTCTGGACCAGATGCAACGCAAGCCGCTCCGCCGAGCGCGGCCCGATTCCAGGCAAACCGCGCAGTACGGCAATCAGTTCGATCAAAGGAGGCGGGAGGGCGGACATGGAAAGCGTAGGGCGTAATGCGTGATCAGTCAGGCGCGGTTTTTCCCTTGCGGATTACTCGTTATCCGCAACGCCTCACATCATTCCCGGCAGGTTCATGCCCGCCGTGACCTTGCCCATCTCGGCGTTGGAAATCTCCTTCGCTTGGGAAAGCGCATGGTTGGCAGCGGTCACCACGAGGTCCTCCAAGAGTTGTGCATCCGCCGGGTTGATCGCCGCGGGATCGATCTTGATGGAAGCGAGCGTGCCGTCGCAACGCGCGGTGGCCTTGACCGCGCCGCCGCCGCTGGTGGCCTCGACGGTGCGCTGCGCAAGCTGGGTCTGGACTTCCTCCATCTGGCGCTGCATTCGCGCCGCCTGCTTCATGAGTTTGCCGATGCTGGACATGGGATTAACGAGTAACGCGTGATGCGTGAAAGGACAAGCGGTCAGGTTCGAACGTCCACAATCTGGCCCTTGAAAATTTCCAGGGCCTGCTTGATGAGCGGGTCGTTCTTGAAATCATCCGTGCTGCCGGGCGGCGCCTTGGTTTTTGCGGGACGGGCTTCGGTGCCAGCGCCCGGCGCGGGAGCGGCGGCGGGAGCAGGCTGTGAACGGGGTAGATTCGCGGGCCGTTCGGCGACAATGAATTTCACGTGCGCATCAGGATGGCCCAATTCGCCGAGCTTCGTCTGGAATAGCGCGCGGTTCTTCGCGTTGTCCACCAACCCAAGCGTGTCGGCGAACTCCGCGTCGTAACCGATCGTGAGGATGTTCTTCTCGAAGGAAATCGGAAACGCCTCGGCGAGATAACTCCGCGCGAACGGACTCGCGCGGCCCACGCCTTCAATGAGACCGCCCCACATCGCATCCAAGCCGGCATTCGCGGCTGCTGGCGGAGTCGGTCTCGCTGGCGCAAGGGGCGTAACCGCTGCTACGGCGACCGGCGCCGATGGAGATGCCGCTGCGCGCGGAGCAGCGGTTTGCACTGCAACGGTAGCCGCGCCACCAGCGGGTGCG
>DATDFH010000629.1:0-2801 GCA_036522715.1 Verrucomicrobiia bacterium | reverse complement strand
GCGGTCGGTGATGTCGCGGGAGTTGACGACGACACCGGCGATTTCGGGATGATCGAGCAGACTTCGGCCGACCGATTCGAGGTAGCGGTACGAGCCGTCCTTGTGCCGGAACCTGAATTCGAGTTGCACGACGCGGCCGGGGTGCTGCACACAATCGGCGAGCGTACTTCGCGCGGCCGCAACGTCGTCCGGATGGATCAGTTCGAACGCAATTCGATCAGCCAGTTCGCCGGGTGTGAAACCCAACACTCGTTCGGCAGACGGACTGTTGTAGCGAAATCTCCCATCCGCGGAAAGAATTGTGACAATGTCGAGCAGGTTCTCCGTGAGGGCGCGGAAGTATTGTTCACGACGGCGCAGAGTGGTCTCCGCCTGATGGCGGCGCGCCCGCTCTTCCGCCTCGCGCAACGCGCGCTTCACCGCCGGGACCAGCGCATTCATGTGGTGCTTGAGCACGTAATCGGTTGCCCCATTGCGGAGCGACTCGATGGCGAACTCCTCGCCGATGGTCCCGGAGACGAATATGAAGGGCACATCCGGCGCAACCTCCCTGGCGAGCTTGAGCGCGCTCACTCCGTCGAAGCCAGGCAGGGTGTTGTCAGAGAGGACAACGTCGAAGCCGCCCTGAAGCAGCCTGCTTGCAAACTCGTCGCGGTCTGAAACCGGGACCACTTCACAGCCGGGCCATTCGGATTGAAGGATTCTCCGCATGAGCTCCAGGTCGTTCGGGCTGTCTTCAAGATTGAGGATGCGCAGGTTCGCGGTCATATGGAGACCCTCTTTTTCCGCGGTCCGGAGATTCGTCTGCTGACGTTTCGCTCATCAAAGCGACGATTTTGTAGGTCACGGGGCGCATCGTGGCACAATTCGCGAAGTCTTGTCTGTCAGGGAAAGTACGGATTTTTTTGTAGTGTTTTCCCGTACAAAAATTGGCTTGCATTTGCGATTTGCAAGGAACATCGCGAACGGTTCCGCCAACAGCAATGGCGTGGATTTGATCGACGCCTCCGGTTTCAGTGAACCCAAAATAATCGCGGTGGCGGACAAGTTCAACGGACTGTTCACCGCGCCGGGCGGAGCATGGGCTAAAGGATCTCGTCCTAGGCAGCCATCTGTGCGTCTGTGGTGTCGAGAACTTCGCGGACTTTTTTCGCCAGTCGCGCCGGGGAGAAGGGCTTCTCCAGGAAAGAAAGGCCTGCATCGAGCACGCCATGTTGGGCCAGCGCGTCGTCGGTGTAGCCCGAGACGAACAGCACTTTGGCTTCGTACGCGCGCGCCTGGAGCTTGTCGTAGAGTTCCTTGCCGCTGGTTTGCGGCATGATGACATCGGTGATGACGAGATCGAAATTAGGATTCCCATCAATCAACGAGAGCGCCTCGCGCGCGTTGCTGGCTTCTTGTACCTGATAGCCGCATTCGCGCAACACCGCGACGGCCAGTCGCCGAACGGAGTTCTCGTCCTCCACGATCAGCACGGATTCCGTGCCGCTCGACATGCGCCTTGAATTCGCCTTCTCGGCTGCCTCCGCGCGGTCGTCGGTGCGCGGCAGGTAAATTTTGAACGTGGTGCCGAAATTCGGTTCGCTGTACACGCGGATGTCGCCGCCGCTTTGCGTGACGATTCCGTAGCAGGTGGCCAGGCCGAGGCCCGTGCCCTTGTCGATGCCCTTGGTGGTGAAGAACGGCTCGAATAAATGCGCTTTCACTTCCTCAGTCATGCCCACGCCGGTGTCGCTGACGGAAATCATGACGTACTCGCCGATTTCCAGTCCGCGATTCCGAAACGTGGTCCGTTGGTCGAGCGCGACGTTCGCGGTGCGGATGGTGAGCTTGCCGCCGCGGGGCATCGCGTCGCGCGCGTTGACGGCCATGTTCAAAATGACCTGCTCGATCTGGCCCGGATCGGCCTTGATCTGGCCCAGGGTCGGATCGAGTACGGCGCGCAGTTCGATGTCCTCACCGATCAAGCGCCGCAACATCTTGTCCATGCCGCCGACGACGCCGTTGAGTTCGAGCACGCGCGGCTGGAGGACTTGCTTGCGGCTGAAAGCCAGGAGCTGTTTGGTCAACGCTGCGGCACGCTCGGACGCATTGCGGATTTCCTGGGCGTTCAGACGGAGCGGATCTTTTTCGGCTATCCGCTGCAACATGAGATCGGAATAGCCGCCGATCACGGTCAGCAGGTTGTTGAAATCATGCGCCACGCCGCCCGCGAGCCGGCCGACGGCCTCCATTTTTTGCGACTGGCGCAATTGTTCCTCGCTGCGCCGCAACATTTCCTCGGCGCGTTTCGATTCGGTGACGTCCTGGCAGGTGCCGACCATCTTGAGGGGCTTGCCGCGCTCATCGAGGACGAGTTCGCCGCGCCCGTGCATCAGGCGTTCGGTGCCATCAGGCAGAACGACACGGTGGTCGCACTGATAGGGCCGACCGGTGCGCAGCGTCTCGTCCAGCGCGCGCCGGACCACGGCCACGTCATCCGGGTGCAGACGCTTCATGCACTTCTCCAGGGCTGATCCTGAATCCTCGGGCGTGAACCCGTACAACCGGCGTGTTTCTTCGGACCAGGTGACTTTGTTTTCCGGAATGTTCCATTCCCAACTGCCCAAGCGGGCGAGCTGCTGCGCGTGCGCGAGCTGCCCCTGGCTTTTCTGGAGGTTTTGTTCCGCCTCTTTGCGCTCCGTAATCTCGCGCGTCAACGCGGCGGTCCGTTCGGCAACGGTGTCCTCGATGATGTCATTCATGGTTTCGAGCTTTGCCTGTCGCTCCGCCACGTTGAACATTTCACTGAGGCTCTTGCG
>DATDFH010000628.1:0-2624 GCA_036522715.1 Verrucomicrobiia bacterium | reverse complement strand
CCCTCGGGCAGGCGCGCGAGCTGGCCAGCTCGATCGTCACTCTCTCTCGCGAATGCGGCGTGAACACCCGGGCACTGCTCACCGATATGGACACGCCGCTCGGCCGCTCGGCAGGCAACTGGCTCGAGGTGAAGGAGGCGGTCCTCTGCCTTGAAGGTCACGGACCGGATGATCTGCAGGAACTCATAATTGCCTGTGCCGCGCATCTCCTCGTGCAGACCGGCAAATGCAGTGACATCGCCGTCGCGCAACATCTGGCGCTCAACTGCCTCGCGTCCCGTGCCCCGCGCCGCAAGTTTGACGAACTCGTCGTCGCGCAAGGCGGCGATCTCGAAACCTTCAAGTGCCGGATTGCGCTCGATCACACTGCGCCCGTCGTGCTCGAACTTCGAGCCGACGACGATGGATACGTTTCGCGTTGCGACGCGCGGATCATCGGTGAAATCGTCCGCGACCTCGGCGGCGGGCGCATGACGAAGGACTCGGTGATCAACCCCGACGTGGGCATCGACTCGCTCGCCAAGCCCGGCGATCCGGTGGAGAAAGGTTTCGTGCTCGCGCGCGTGCACGCCGCCGACCGTCCCTCCGCAGAGCGCGTGCGCGAACGGTTCAGACAGGCGGTTGAAATCTCCGCGGAAGTTCCCGCACTCCCGCCGTTGATTCACGAAGTGATCGGCGCCTCGTGATCACACGGCCGGTGTTGGCGGAGGGGTGAACTTGATCACCTGAAGCGGCACGCGCGACACGATCGCGTTGTCGAAGTAAACGTCGATCGAATACTGCCCGGGCTTGTCGAAGCGCAGGCTGTTGAGGTGCACCACGATGTTTTGTGACGCGAAGAACATCTCGTCTCCCAGACGCATCTGGGTCTCCAGTTCGAGCTTCGGCAGGATGTTGCGCCCGTCGGAGTCGATGAGCTTGATCTCGAACTTGTGCTTCCCCTCGTCGGTGTCGTGGCAGAGCGCGCGCAACGCGAGTGAGCAGTGGTTGTGCGTCACCGGAAACTTCTGCGCCATGATCGTGTCGAAGGCGCCGAGGACGGAAAGTTTCCCGCTGTAGTCGGCGGCGAAATCGCAGAGGAGCGCGCTGAGCATTTGCATAGTGGCGCCACCCTAGCAGCTCGCGGCGTGGCGGCGAGACATTGCTGAGCACTCAACGCAGCCACTCGTCGAGGTGCTCGCGCACGAATGAATCGTCATTCAAGTGCGGATGGGCATGGCAGACCCGATCAATCTCTTCGCGCTGACCCGGGCTGAGACCCTCATCCGGATCGAGGCACCAGATGCTTTCGAATAAACCCTGCCGTCGAAGGACTTCGTGCAGACCGGCGATGCAGCCGGCGAATCCGTTTGCGGCATCGAAGAACGCCGCGTTGCAGTCTGTCACCTCGACCGAGCGGCGAAGCAATTCGACCGGGATCGCGCCGCCCATGCGCACGACGCGGTGGCATTCTTCGAGCAGCTCCACCGCGCGCTTCGTCCACACAGACCAATGGCCGAGCAAGCCGCCCACAATGCGCCGCTCGACCACGCGGCCATTCACCGCGAAACGAAACGGCGTGAGCAGGTCGAGCACGATGTTGTCGTCGTTGCCGGTGTAGAGCGCGAGGTCCTCGCGGCCCGACTCGGCCACCGCGCGCACCACGTCGAGAGTTTGGTAGCGGTTGAACGGGGCGATCTTGATGGCGACCACATTTTCAATTTCCGCGAAACGCCGCCAGAACGAGAACCGCAACATGCGCCCGCCGACGGCCGGTTGCAGATAGAACCCGATGATTGGGATCACCGCCGCCACCGTGAGGCAGTGCGCGAGCAGTTGGTCTTCGTCGCTGTCTTTCAGCGCCGCAAGACTCAGCAAGCCGGCGTGATAGCCGAGCGAGCGCAAAAGCTCGGCCTCCTTGAGCGCCTGCGGGGTCTGGCCGCAAATGCCGCCGACGCGCACGAGCGGTTCGGGTCGCCCGGCAGCGGCGCGGTTGAACTCCTCGGCACACAACGCCAACACCGGCTCGAACAAGCCGACGCCCGGATCGCGAATGGCGAACTGCGTCGTGTGAACACCCACCGCTACGCCGCCCGCTCCCGCGGCGGAGTAGTAGCGGATCACCGCGCGTTGCCGGCGCTCGTCGAGCTTGCGTTGCGCGTTGAGCGCCAGAGGGCAAGCGGGCATGGCGACGCCGCGCTGAAGTGACGCGCGAATCGGCGATGGCAACGTGGCGCTCATTCGCCGAGCGGGAAGATCGGCCGGCGTACGTGACGAAACGGAAGCGACTTCAAATTGCTCGTGCACGGGCCGGGCGTGTCCACCCAGAACATCCGTGCCGCGATCGGATCGTACGCGCGACGATGCGCCACTGCGGCCTTCACGGCGATGACGGAGAGCTTCGCTGGCTCGATGCCTTGGCTGCGCCATTGGCCGAGGTCGAACGGCGGCGTCTTGTTGCTCGTGAGCAGAATCCTCAGGCCACCGTGCCGCATGACGGCACACGGCCCCATGTCGAAGCGGTCGCCTGCCATCGAGGCGAGATGGCTCTGCTTGTCCTCCAGCTCGAACTTCCCATCGCTGCGCGAAAGCAATTCGACATCAAGCGTCAGCGGACCGGCATCGAGCCGGCTGCCTTTGCCGCC
>DATDFH010000627.1:0-4389 GCA_036522715.1 Verrucomicrobiia bacterium | reverse complement strand
CGGGATGCTTGCGCGCGGTGCCCACTGTGAGTCTGGCTCCGTCGGCCTTTTCGACGACGCGCGAATCGAGGAGCAGAAAGCGCGGGCCGGCCTCCGCGGTTTCCGCGGCGCGTGAACCGCGGGTGAAAACCGCCGCCACGGTGGCTGCGGCGCCGATTTGTAGGAATCCACGGCGGTTCATGCGAAGAATGTAGTCAAACCAATTCCCTCTCAAGTTCGGTAGATTCGATGAAACTGGACGCGCCGTTCCCCTCACTCCGGCCCTCTCCCGAAGGGAGAGGGAGAATCGCCGCCAGTCGCTCGACAAACGTGGCGCGTTGGGACTCCAAACACGCTGACGAAGATTCTCCCTCTCCTCGGGGGAGAGGGCAGGGGTGAGGGCGGAATTCACCGTTCATCACCGGGATTCGTTATCACTCGCCGAGCCACACCCAGCGCACGCCATCGATCACGACGCGGCCGTCGGCGTTGGCGTTGGAGATTTCCACGAAGCCGGAGTCGCCCGCGCGGAAGTTGAACTCGCCGAGCGGGACGAAGTTGAACGGCGTGGTTTCCTTGCGCTCGTTCACGGTGAGCTTCGCGGTGCCGCCAGCGTGGCGGATGGTGACGGGGACTTTGGTGGCCTGATTCTTCGCGGGGCGAAAGCCGAGGCAGACCTGATAGCGGCCGGCGCGCGGGAGCGTTGGTTGAAAGCGGGCGCGCGCGGGCGAGGTCTTGCCTTTGCGTGCCACGTCTCGATGGATGCCGGGGCCGATGAAGACATCCGAGTAACGCAACGGCAGGCCGGCGATGTATTCGGGAAAGGTGCCGTCCCAGCGGCCGGCGAGATCGGCGTCAAAATCATCCACGGTCACATCGTGCGCGGCGGCGGTTCCCACGGGCACTTCGGCGGAAATGAGCCGGCGGCGTCCGGCGGCGTCGGTGACGAGCAGGCCGACGGAGTAAACCTTGTCGAGATCGAAGGCGTGCACGACGCGCTCGCCTTCGCCGGAAACTTTTCCGCTGCCGTCGAAGTCCCAGACGATTTGCTTGAGCGGGTCCTTGTTCAGCGCGGACGCAACTGCTTTGAAGATGACGCGTTCGCCGACTTTCGGGTGCGGCGGTGTCACGGAGATTTTCACCTGTGGCTGGTAGCCCGCGTCGAGGACGGCGCCTTCCTTGAGGAGAAGTCCGCGGAGTTTTTGCGCATCGACCTTTTGCACGCTCGTCCTCGCCGCGAGCGCGAGGTGCGCCGCGTCGCCGGCGGCGTGGCCAAGCATCATGAAGACCGGTTCCATCCGCAGCGAACAATAGGCGACGTGCGTCGCCGAGCAGCACACGGGCACGAGCAGGTTTTCCACGTCGGGCGGCACGAGGCTGGAGTAGGGGATGTCGTAGTTGTTGCACGCGACGTGCCGCGTGTGTTCGGGCACGAGACGGTCGCCTTCGCGGAGAAATTGGATCGTGTGGCAATCCACGCCGTAGCTGCCGGTCGCGATGCCGTCAGCTTTCCAGCGGTCCTGCGTGAGATCGCTTTCGCGCAACACATGACGGCCGACCATCCGGCGCGCTTCGCGGACGTAGAGTTGAAAGGGAAAGTGTCCGCTGTCGGCAAACTCATCGTTCGGCAGGCCCCACGTGCGCGCTTCGGTGCGGAAAGCTTCGGGCAACTCCGGATCGTTTTGAAAATAGTAGAGCAGGCTCTGGGCGCGATTGCGGATGGTCGCGGCGATTCGGTCGCGCGTCTCCCAATTTCCCTCGGCGTAGCCTTCGCTGTTGCCCGGCCAGTCGAACCAGTTCACGTCGTACTTCCCACCGGGATGAGCTTTGTCCACGGTGGTGAAGAAACTGCCAAATCCCTTCGCCTGTCCTTCCTTGATGCGCTTCCCGTATGTTGCGAGGAACGGAGTCGGGTCGTAGTGCTCGGGCTTGGGGAAGAGGACGCGGTTGGCGGTGTTCGAGGTGACGGAGACGCGGTAGTTGTAGGCCATCGTGCGATGATCGCCGAGGCCACGCTGTTCCTTCGGGCCCATGCTCACGCCCGCGAGTATCTCGCCGAACTCCGCGCGTGCCTCGCGCCCGACGCGATACGGCACATGCGCGCCCGCCATCACGTCGCCCTCGTAGCTGGCGTCAATGAACACGTCGCCGGTGAACGTGCGCGTGGTCTTGTTCGCGAGGTCATCGACCACGAGCGCCGTGATGCGGTTGCCCGACACGGCGCGGTCGGCCTCCGGCAGCACGGAGTGGTAGCGATGGTTTTTCCAGACCGTGATGCGCGGCTGCTCCTGGAGCATCTGCTCGAAGATGAGTTCCGCGACGTGCGGCTCAAAGGTCGCACCATTGCGGCAGGCTTTGAACTCTTTCGAGTCCGCGCCGTATTTGTCCGAGTAGAACTTCACGATGCGCTTGAAGAAATCGTCGGCAAGCCCGCCGACGGTCTTGCGGTCGCCCATGTCGCTCGCCACGAGTCCCCCGCTGACCACGCCGCCGACGTGATTGTTGATGTCGATGAGCGCGACCGAATGCCCGTGCCGCGCTGCGGCCACCGCCGCCATCACGCCGGCGGGCGTGCCGCCGTAAACAATCACCTCGGCGTGCGTCGGGGTTTCAGCCGATTCGGCGATCGCTGGTGAAAGGCAGACTCCGAGAAGTCCGATGGCGACCCATTGTGAAAACGTCATGGCCACACAGTTCAGCAGCACCGCGTCAGCGGCGTCCAGCGTGTTGTTGACCGGTCCGCGGTCTGAAGCTCCAACGGCATCACTGTCCTGACGCAGCGGCGCTGCCGACCTTGAGATGTTTGAACAGGAATTCCTTCAAGTCGGCCGGATCGCCGTTGCCGGGCTTGATGCCCAGGCCGGGAATCTGCGCGACGACGCCGACGCCGATTTCGCGGCAGCGGTCGTAGATGGCCTGCGCGTGTTTCGGGTGATGCAACAGGTGGCCGCGGTCGGTGATCTCGCCGCCGGGCATTGACGAACTGAGAAACACCGGCGGATCGTCCTTCGAGATCAATCCGCGCATGTCGCAATCGGCGCGCAGCTTCGCGCCGATGGGGCCGCGCAATTCATCATCGGTCTTCAAACCGTAGAAAGCGGGATGATCCTCGCCGGGTCGCTCGAATTTCTTCGCTGCGTCGCCGAGGACCTTTTCCCACTCAAGGATGTCGTAGCTGAACTGACAGGCGTTGGCGCCGGCGCACGCGAGCCGCGAGGATTCGCGCAACACCGGGTCGCTGCTTTTCGGGTCGGCGAGATCGCCGTGGAATGCGAGCCAGAGCGACGTGCCCGCGCCGGCCGAGCCGCCGTAGGAAGCGACGCGCGCCTTGTCGATGTTCCACTCGCCGGCCTTGGAGCGGATGAACTGGATCGCGCGCGCGCAATCGCGCAAAACGTCCTGGATCGGTGCGCTGGTGCGGTAGCGGTAGTTGATCGCGGCGAAGGAGACGCCCGCGTCGAGGCATTGCTGGACGAGCTTGTCCTCGCGCACCTTCGACTTGTCGCCCGCGACGAAGCCGCCGCCGTGAATGAACACGACCACGGGCGTAGGCTGGTCCGATTTCGCCTTCCAGAAATCGAGCACGTTCCGCTCATGCGGCCCGTAGTGAACGTCACCCAACGTCGGCCCGGTCGTCTTGGAGGCCGCGGATTTGGCTTTGGCGCCCGGAGGCTTGCCGCCCTTGAGTTTCTTCAAGTGGGCGCGCGCCTCGGCATCGGTGAGCACGCCGTCCTTGTTCGTGTCGGCCTCGGGATAACGTTTCAGCGCCTGTTTGAGGCGGTCGTTGTTCTCCGAGGTGGTTTGCGCGCGGGCCGGAGTTCCGTGCGCGAGCAGCAGCGTTGCAAGAATGGCTGAGGCGAGGCGTGTTGGAGTGAGCATGGGCGGTGATGTTTCTGCGAGTACGATTGGCAGACGCGCGAAGTTACGCCAGTCGGAAAGTGAGGCGAGAGTCGGGTCCGCCGCGTGCTGGCTCAGAGTTTGCGCTTTTTCTTTTTCTTCTCCGCCTTCTTGCTGCCGTCCCCGCCGTCGGTCTTGCCGGCGGCGGGATTGAGTTCCGCGAGGACGGCGGTGAGGCGCGCACGGGCAGATTTGCTCGCGTCGGTGTCAGCACTGGCGGCGACGGGTTTCTCGACGAAGGGCGCGTCGCTCATGTCGAAGAGTTCGTGGTTCTCGTTCATCTTCCAACCCTGCTCGCGCACGAACCAGCGCGCGCCGAGTTGCACGTAGGCCCATTCGCGCGGTGTGCCTTTCTCGCCGCGCAGTTGCGGCGCGATACTGCGGCTGTCGTATTTGAAATCCCTGGGCAACTGCCCGCCGGCCAGTTCGACGAACGTCGAGAGCATGTCGCTGAAGTTGACGATGTCCTTGCTCACTTTTCCCGCGGGAAAAGTGAGCAAGGACATCGTCAAC
>DATDFH010000626.1:0-7755 GCA_036522715.1 Verrucomicrobiia bacterium | reverse complement strand
GACGACGCTGGCGACGGTGCCGGCGGATGCCGTGGCAACGGCTTTGATGGTGGCGCGGGAGCCGCTCGTGGTGGCAGGCATTCAGTTTGGAGAAGCGGCGTTCCGCGAACTTTCCGAGTCGGTTCAAGTTGACCTGTGGGCTAGGGATGGCCAGCGCATCCGAGCGGGAGAGAAAATGTTCCGTGTGTTCGGCCCGGCGCGGGCGATCCTCAGCGCCGAGCGGGTGGCGTTGAACTTCGTCCAGCGCCTCTCCGGTGTCGCGACGTTGACCGGGCGGTACGTCGAGGCCGTGAAAGGCACGCGGGCGCAGATCCTCGACACCCGCAAAACCACTCCTGGCTGGCGGCGGTTCGAGAAGTACGCCGTCGCGTGCGGCGGCGGGCGCAATCATCGCCTTGGCCTGTTCGACATGGTGCTCATCAAGGACAACCACCTCGTCGCGTTGCGTGACGTGACACCCGACGCCATCACCGCCGCAGTGCATCTGGCACAGGCCGCGAACCCGGAACTGGTCATCGAGGTTGAAGCCGACACACTCGAACAGGTCCGGCAAGCCGTGGACGCCGGCGCGGAAATCATCCTGCTCGATAACATGACCACGGGCCAACTCCGCGACGCCGTCAAACTCGTCGCCGGTCGCGCGAAGACCGAAGCCAGCGGCGGCGTGAACCTTGAAACCGTCCGCGCCATCGCCGAGACGGGTGTGGATTTCATTTCTGTGGGCGCGCTCACGCACTCGGCGCGCGCGGTGGACATCGCGCTGGATTTTGAATCCTGACATTTTCAAATGACTCTCGACGCCCAAATCCTCACCGCGCTTCGCGGCGCACCCGACGGCGTGTCGGGCGCCGATCTCGCGCAGCGCCTCGGCATGAGCCGCGCGGCAGTGTGGTCGCGCATCGAGGAGTTGCGCAAACTGGGTTACGATATCGCGGCCAGTCCACACAGCGGTTATCGCCTCCTCGACGCGCCGGATTTGCTTCATGCGGATGACCTCCTCGCGCGGCTCGGCAAGACGCGCGTGGTCGGCCGCGACATCCACGTCTTCCAAGAAACGACCTCGACCAACGACGTGATCGAAAAGTTTGCGCACGACGGGGCGAAGGAAGGCGTGGTGGTCTTTGCCGAGTCGCAGTCGAAGGGCAGGGGACGCCTCGGTCGCAAATGGCTCTCGCCTGCGGGCAAAGGGCTGTGGTTCTCCGTGCTGCTGCGGCCGAAGCTCCACTCGCAGGCTGCAACGCAACTCACCATCGCCGCCGCCACCGCTGTCTTGCGCGCATTGCGCGACCAGACCGGCATCCGCGCTGACATCAAGTGGCCCAACGATATTCTCGCTGGCGGTCGTAAGCTTGTCGGCATCCTCACCGAATTGAGCGCCGAACTCGACAAGGTCAAATACATCATCCTCGGCATCGGCGTGGACGTGAACCTCGAGGCCTCGCAACTTCCCGCGGAACTGCGCAAGCTCGCGACCTCGGTGAAAATCGAGACAGGCGAGAGCTGCGACCGCGCGGAACTGGCGGCGGCAATTCTCCGCGAATTGGACGCCGATTACGCCCGAATTGCGGGTGGCCGGTTCAGTGAAGTTGCGGATGAATGGGAGTCGCGTTGCTCGACCATTGGCGAAAACGTCGTGATCCAGATCGGCGACCGGCGAATCCAGGGGCGTGCCGAGTCGCTCGATGTGGACGGGGCATTGCTGCTCCGCACGCAGCACGGGCGGCTCGAACGCATCATCGGCGGTGATGTGACGCTGGAAAGGTGATGGCCCGCGAAACACGCGAACAACGCGAAAATGAAATGAACGTTCCACACACCACGCATCGCAACTTGCGGCCGACGGTCTTCGCGGAGATTTCTCGCTTTCGCGTGTTTCGCGTGATTAGCGGGCGACCATGATTCTCCTCTTCGACATCGGCAACACGCACACGCACGTCGGACTGGCGAGTGCGCGGCGCGTGCTCAGGCAGATGAACCTTGCGACGGCGGAATGGTACGGCGCTACTGCGGAGAAGCGCTTAAGGAAGTTCGTTGGCCGGACGTCCATCGACGGCGCGGCGCTGTGCAGTGTGGTACCGAAGGCGACGCCAAAGGTGCGCGCGGCGAGCCGGAAATTTTTTCACCACGACTGCCTTGAACTCACACCCAAGACGATCGTCGGCGTCGGCATTGACTATCCGAAGCCGGGTACGATCGGCCCCGATCGCCTCGCCAACGCGGTGGCCGCGCATCATTTCTTTGGCGCGCCAGCGGTCGTGGTGGATTTTGGCACGGCGGTGACGTTCGACGTGGTGAATCGCGCGGGCAACTACGCCGGCGGCATCATCGCGCCCGGGCTGGCGATGATGACCAGCTACCTTCACGAGAAGACCGCACTGCTGCCCCGGATCACAATTCAGGACGTCGGCCGCGTCGTCGGCAAGAGCACTGCGGAGGCGATGCTCATCGGCGCGGTGCATGGTTATCGCGGGCTGGTGTGCGAGTTGATCGGTGAATTGAAGCGCGAGCTGAAGGCCCAGCGACTGCCCGTCGTCGCGACCGGCGGATACGCGACCTTGATGGCGACTGGGGTCCAGGAAATCACCTCCGTGATGCCGAATCTGACGCTGGAAGGTCTGCGTCTCGTCTGGTTTGGGAACGAAGCCAGACTTTGATCTGAAGCGCCGGGTTTCGGTTTAAGGCGGGCGGGAAAGCAACTTGAAACTTGAAACCTGAGACTTGAAACTCCGCGCCTTGTGAACCGCATCGTTGAACGATTCGCTGCGCTCCGGCGCACGGGCCAGAAGGGTTTTGTCGTCTATATCGGCGCGGGTGATCCGAATCTCGAAGCCACGCGCCGGCTCGCGCTTGCGTTCGATCAAGCGAAGGTCGATGTGCTCGAACTCGGCGTGCCGTTCAGCGATCCGCTCGCAGACGGCTTGGTGAACCAGCTTGCGGCGCAACGGGGATTGGAGTCCGGCACTACGCCGCCCAAGGTGCTCGAAACGGTTGCCGCAATCCGACGTGACTCCCAGATTCCCATCGTCCTCTACGTTTATTTCAATATCCTCCACAAGCGCGGCCTCAAGCGGTTCATCGGCGATTGTGCGACGGCTGGCGTGGACGGTCTCCTCGTGCTCGACCTGACGCCGGAGGAATCCGGCAACTACGAGGCGCTGATGCGCGAAGCGGGCTTGTGCAACATCTACCTCGTTGCGCCAACGACGCCCGAGGACCGCATCGAACTGATCGTCAAGCGCGCCGCCGGATTCATCTACTACGTCTCGCGCGAAGGCGTGACCGGAATGCAGGCGAAGATTTCCGACACCATCGGCGAGATGACCCGCAAGATTCGTGCGCACACGCGACTGCCCATCGCGGTCGGCTTCGGCATCTCGAATCCCGAGCAGGCGAAAGCGGTCGCGCAACACGCCGAGGCCATCGTGGTCGGCAGCGCGGTGGTGAACCAGATTGCCGAACACGGCAAGTCGCCGGAGTTGGTGAAGCGGGTGGGGGAGTTTGTGAAGTCGCTTTCAGGTGCAGTGAAATCAGCCTGATATCAAACGCTTGGAAACGCCTCCGAGTTTGGGTAGCTTGTTGCCAGCATGAAACAGGTCACGCTGGAAGTGCCCGATGACGCCCTCGAAGTTTCGGGCAAAGGCCCCGGCGAGTTTGCGCGGGATGTCTTCGAGACCGCGGTGGTGAAGTGGTACGACGAAGGCCGCATCACGTCCGGGTACGGAGCAAGACTGCTGGGCCTCTCGCGGGCGGAGTTTCTCGACCTGCTGTTCCGTCATAAAGTTTCCCCCTTTCAATACACCCCGGATGAACTGGCAGCCGAGATGAGCCGTGGCTGAGCCCTGGGTCATCAACGCCTCGCCGGTGATCCTGCTCGCGAAAGCGGGATTGATTCAACACGTTCCGTCGCTCGCGCAACCGCTGGTCATACCTGCGCCGGTTGCCGGGGAAATCCGCCAGTGCCGCTCGGAGGACGTCGCGCTCACGTGGATCAACGGCATCGGGGGACAGTTTATCCGGCCGGCGGAAGCGGAGTTGGAGGAACTGCGCGGGACCGAAATGGGCGAAGGCGAACGCTCGGTGATTTCCTGGGCGTTTGCGCATCGCGGATTCACCGCGGTGCTGGACGATTTCGGAGCGCGGGCAACAGCGCAACGTCTGGGCGTTACGGTGATCGGCACCGTGGGCGTCATCCTCGAGATGAAGCGGGCGCGACTCATAGCCGAGGTGAAACCGCACCTGGTTGAAATCAGACTTGTGGGCGGTTACATCAGCGACGCGTTATTTCGTGACGCGCTTCACCGCGCGGGAGAACAATAATGAAGATCAAGACCAACATTGAAGATCGTTTCGTCATCATCATGGCCGGCGGGCGCGGAGAGCGGTTCTGGCCCGTGAGCCGCGAGGCCACGCCCAAGCAACTCATCAAGCTACTCGGCGACCGCTCGTTCCTCCAACAAGCCGTGGACCGCGTGCTGCCGCTGGTGCCGCTCAAAAACATTTTCATCATCACCAACGAGGCCCAGGCGCCCGAGGTGCGGAAGCAGTTGCCCAAGCTGCTGAAGGAAAACGTCGTCGCCGAGCCGGTCGGGCGCGACACCTGCGCGGCGGTCACGCTCGGCGCGGCCATTGTCGGAGCGCGCTCGGTCAACGCCGTGATGGCGGTGTTACCGGCCGACCACATCATTCCCGAGGAGAAGAAATTCCAGCAGGTGCTTGCCGACGCGTTCGATCTCGCCAGCCGCGGTCAGGCGATTGTCACGATCGGCATCAAGCCCACGGAGCCGGCGACGGGTTACGGCTACATCCGGACGGGCGTCGAGTTGCCGCCGCCGGCGGGGGTGAAGAAATACCGGACCACGTTTTTCAAGGCCGAGCAGTTCGTCGAGAAGCCGAACTACGAGCGCGCCGTCGAGTATCTGACCAGCGGCCAGTATCGCTGGAACGCGGGCATGTTCGTCTGGTCATTCGTCACGATCACGAACGGCCTGGAGAAGCATCAGCCGGAGATGGCGGCCGCGTGCCATCGCTGGTTTGACGCAGCGGTGAAGAAGAAGCTCGCCAAGGTGCTCGCGAAGGAGTACCCGGACATCAAAAGGATCTCCATCGACTTTGCGCTGATGGAGCATGCGCAAAACGTGGTCGTGGCGGACGGCTCGTTCGAGTGGGACGATCTCGGCTCGTGGACCGCTCTGGCGCGGCACGTGAAGCCCGACGCCGAGGGCAATTGCGCCGTGGCCGATTTCATCCACGTCGATGCGGCGCGCAACATCATCTACGACGCGCGCACGAAGGATCGTCGCACGCCGATCGCTGTCGTCGGTTTGCGTGACTCGATCCTCGTCCAGACTGACGACGCGGTCCTGCTGGCACACAAAAGCCAGGCGCAAAAGGTCAAGGAACTGGTCAAGAAACTCGCGGAGGATGCGAAGCTGAAGAAGCTCGTCTAGAAGTTCGGGTGGCCAGTTGTCATTCCCGCACCGTCGCCTTCAACTGCGCCTTCAACGCCTCCACGACCTTTGCGTGCGCGGCGTTCACGTCGGCGTCGGTGAGCGTCTTGTCGGCGGCACGATAGGTGAAGGCGTAGGCGAGGCTCTTCTGCCCCTCGGGCACGTTCTTGCCGCGGAACACGTCGAACAGCTCCACGCTTTCCAGATTGGCGGGCTTGGTCTGCTTCACCACTCCGAGCACGGCGTCGTGCGTCGTCGCCTCAGGCACCAGCATCGCCACGTCGCGACGGCTGGCGGGGAATTGCGGGAGCGGCTTGAAAGATTTCGCCGGGTTGCGGCGCGCGAGCAATTCGTCGAGGCGCAACTCGGCGAGGAACACCGCGTCACGCAAATCATATTTTTTTGCCAGCGGAGGGAGCAACTGTCCCAACTCACCCAGCGGCAGCTTGCCGCCAAGCGTGACGTTGGCGGAGTCGAGGAATAGCACCGTCGGTTCCGCGCGTTTGCCGAACGTAATTCCGCGGAGGCCGAAGTGCCCGATCAAATCTTCGAGCAGGCCCTTGAGATCCATCGCATCGAACTTCGCGTCGCGGTCATCACCGCTCCAAAACGCGGGCGCGCGCTGACCAGTGAGCGCAATGGCGACTCGTCGCTCCTCTTTCGGCTGGCCATTGGCGTTCGTGAACACGCGGCCAATTTCAAACAGCGCCGCGTCGTAGTTCTTCCGGGTGACGTTGTGGCTGAGAATGTTCAACAGCCCCGGCAGCAGACTGGGCCGCAGAACATCCATGTCCGCACTGAGCGGGTTCGCCAGCGCGACCACCTCGCTACTCGCCGTTCGACACTCGACATTTCCCACGAGCGTCTGCCCTTGCGCTTCGTCGAGGCCGAGGCCGGTGAGCAATCGCCGCACGTCGGCGATCTGGTCGTATGCCGCGTCGAACGAATGCGAGCCGACGGCGCCGCGCGGCGGCGTGCTTGGAATCTTGTCCACGCCGTGAAGCCGCGCGACTTCCTCGATGAGATCCGCCTCGCGCTTGAGGTCCACGCGGAAGGTGGGAATGCGATAGGTAACCGGCTCGGGCGCGCTTGAGTCGTCCACTGAACGCACCTTGCGCGCGGCGGCCTTCAAGCCGAGTTGGCCGAGATAGTATTCGATTTCCTCCGGGCGCAGCTTGACGCCGAGGAGTTCGTTGACCTTGTGATGGCGCAGGGTGATCTGCTTTGGCTCAACCGGCTTCGGCTGCGCGTCCACGACACCGGGCGCGAGATTGCCGCCGGCGGTCTGGAGAATCAGTTGCGCCGCGCGCTGGCTCGCGTAGTCCGCGATGCCGATATCGCAGCCGCGCTCGAAGCGGTAGCTCGATTCGCTGCGCAGGCCGAGCGCCTTGCTGGTGCGGCGGATGTTTGTCGGGGAAAAGTAGGCGCTCTCGATGAGCACGTCGCGCGTGTCGTCGCGAATCTCAGTGTTCGCGCCGCCCATGACGCCCGCGAGCGCGATGCCCTTCTGCTCGTCGGCAATGAGGAGCATTTCGTCTGTAAGCGTGCGCTTCTGGCCGTCGAGCGTGATGAACAATTCGCCGGCCTGCGCACGGCGCACGATGATGGTCGGCTTGTCGTCCGCCGCCTTGGCGATGAGGTGATAGTCGAACGCGTGCAGCGGTTGGCCAGTTTCCAGCATCACGAAGTTCGTCACGTCCACGACGTTGTTGATGCTGCGGATGCCAACTTTCTCCAGCGTGGCACGCAACCAGTCCGGGCTTGGGCCGACCTTCACACCGGTGATGACGCGCGCGGTGTAGCGCGGGCAAAGCTCCGGCTCATCAAGGCGCACGCCGACAAACTTTGTGATCTCGTCACTGATTGTTGAGACCTGATCACTGATTACTGGCATCTTCAGCGCATTGCCCGTCAGCGCCGCGATCTCGCGCGCGATGCCGATGACGCTGTTGAGGTCCGGCCGGTTGGGTGTGATTTCGAGGTCATACACCACGTCGCCCGTCGCGCGGCCGAGGTACTCGGCGAACGGCTGACCGATCGTAGCGGTCTGGGGCAGGATCAGGATGCCATCGACTTGATCCGGCAGTCCGAGTTCCTGCGGCGAGCACATCATGCCCTGGCTGGTGATGCCGAAGACTTTTCGTTCCTTGATGACGAACGGCTCCTTTTCGCCGGCCTTCAGCGGCAGCGCGAAGTTCGGGAGAATGAGCGGGACCTTGTCGCCGACGTTGTGGTTTTGCGCGCCGCAGATGATCGTGCGTTCGCCGCGGCCGTCGTTCACTTTGCAGACGGAAAGTTTGTCCGAGCC
>DATDFH010000625.1:0-10781 GCA_036522715.1 Verrucomicrobiia bacterium | reverse complement strand
GGCGCGGGGTATACGGCGGAGCGGTCGGCTATTTCGACTTTTCCGGAAACATGGACACGGGAATCGCGATCCGCACGGTTCTCTGCGCGAACGGCCGCGTCTACGTGCAGGCGGGCGCGGGAATCGTCGCCGACTCGGTGCCCGAGAACGAGCATCTCGAATGCTTGAACAAGGCGCGCGGAATGTTCCAAGCGCTTCGATTGGCGGAACGGATCTGATGATCCTGATGATCGACAACTACGATTCGTTCACCTACAACCTCGTCCAGTACCTCGGCGAGATGGGCGTCGAACTGAAGGTGGTGCGCAACGACCAGATCACCCTCGATGAGATCGCCGCGCTCAAGCCCGAGCGCATCCTCATCTCGCCGGGGCCGTGTTCGCCGCGCGAGTCGGGCCTCTCCAACGACATCATCCGCACCTTCGCCGGCAAGGTGCCGATCCTGGGCGTGTGCCTTGGGCACCAGTGCATCGGGCACACCTTTGGCGCGAACGTGGTGGTCAACTACCGCATGATGCACGGCAAGACCTCGCCCATCCGGCACAACGGCCGCGACCTCTTCGAGGGCATGCCCAATCCCTTCAACGCCACGCGCTACCACTCGCTGGTGATCGCGCGCGACTCGCTGCCCGACTTCCTGGAAGTGACCGCCGAGACCGACGAGGGCGAGATCATGGGCGTGCGCCACAAGACGCTGCCCATCTGGGGCGTGCAATTCCACCCCGAGAGCATCCTCACTGAGAACGGGCGGACGATTTTGAAGAACTTCCTCAAGCTGCGGGTGAACTGAGGGCAACCAGCCTGTCGCGTCGAACGGACAAATCTTTCGACGCCTCAACAACCGAGCGCGGCGCGGATGCGGGTGGTGGCGTCGAGCAACGAAGTGGCTTGGGCGGGCGTGAGTTTCTTGCCCGTCTGCGCGTGGACCAGATGGATAAAGGCTTCCAGTTGCCTACAGGCCACCGATTGGTGCTTGGAATTGATCAAGGTGAGGGCTGCACGGAGTTTCACGATCAAACCGTTCCTAACTCCGAGTTGCATGCTCAAACTTTCGACCAGTGCGATGAGATCGCTAACTTGCTCGGCGGGGCTCGCGACGATCGCCACGCTGTGATAGCCTCCTGCCGCGACGGTGGAAAAGATTCCGACTGGCGTCTCGCTTACGACGCCAAATGCGTCACCTCCCCAAGATGAGAGAGTTCCGTCAGCGCGGATCGCCACATTGTGAATATCTGCCGCAGCAATGTGGGAAAAAGTTCCGTTTGGCGTGCCGCTCACCTGTCCACTGAAATCAAATCCCCAGGACACGAGGGTTCCGTCAGTGCGAATTGCAACACTGTGCTGGTGTCCAGCCGCGACCGATGAAAACGTCCCCATTGGTGTCGCGCTGACTTGGCCATCGGCGTTATCTCCCCAGGAAACAAGTCTTCCGTCCGTTCGGATTGCGATGCTGTGAGCGTATCCGGCAGCAATGGCCCGGAATGTTCCGGTCGGCGTGTTCCGGACCGTCCCCCCAATCGTATCGATTCCCCAAGAGACAAGGGTTCCGTCGGTGCGAAGCGCCACGCTAAAATATCCTCCAGCAGCAACGGCGGAAAAAGTTCCGCCCGGCGTGCCACTCACCTGACCATCAGAGTCAACCCCCCAAGACGCGAGCGTCCCGTCCGTCCGGATCGCCAAGCTATGAAAACGCCCAGCTGCGACTGCGCTAAACGTTCCGGCCGGCGTGTCGCTCACTTGGCCACAGCAATCATTGCCCCAAGAGACAAGAGTTCCGTCCGTGCGAATCGCCACGTTATGAACATAGCCGGCAGCGACGTCGGAGAACCCTCCGGTTGGGGTACCGTTCAGCTGTCCGAAGAAGTTATCTCCCCAAGCGACCAGCGGACCGTCCGCGGCGTCGATACGGGACGCGGCGCCGCTCAGGCACAGCAACGTCAGCAGCGCCATGAGGTGTCGGGAATTCATTGAGCAGTGTGATACCAGAAGGCGGGCGAAATACCAATCGGATCACGGCGCTTTTTTCTGCGGTTGCGTCCAAAACACTCCGAATGTTGTCCCAATCCTGCGAGGTCGCGTTGGAACGGTCCGGCAGCCATCGCCGTTTTGGCGGTGCCTTCCCAAACCGTCCGGAGGTCGTACGGATTCTGGCGGTGGCTTCCCAAGCGGTTCGGAGGTCGTCGCCGTTTTGGCGGTCCCTTCCGGATCGGTTGGATGGTCATCGCCGTTTTGGCGGTCGTTTCCGGATCAGTTTGGAGGTCGCACACGGCATCCGGTCAGGCGGATTGGACATCCGATCCATCGGATTGAGCATCCGATCCACCGGATTGGGCATCCGATCGGTCGGAAAACCCCGATTCCGAGCGATTTGAGGTGGTCTTGAGCGTCCGAGACCTGGAGTGGTCGAAAAGAGCCAGATTTGCCGGGCGATGCAGTCTGTCGTAGCAGCCGACGTAAGGAGGCTCCATCTCGTCTTCAAAAAAAAGAGTGAGCCTCGTTACCTCGGCTGCTACGAGATCAGTGAATCGGCGGCCGGAGGATGTTCCCGGCATCCGGTGATCTTGCCGCGCCATGAAGCTTTCAAAACTTTACCCTGAATTCGTCGTAGCAGCCGACGTAAGAAGGCTCCATCTCGTCTTCTGAAAAAGAGTGAGCCTCGTTACCTCGGCTGCTACGAGATCAGTGAATCGGCGGCCGCAAGATATTCCCGGCATCGGGTGATCTTGCCGCGCCATAGAGCTTCCAAAACTTCGCCCAGAAATCACCCTGAAGCGGATGCACCGTCGGGTAACCGGGCACAACTGCGCCGCTAAACGGCCACTCGCCTGGATGCTTTACGAGTTCGGCTTGGAGCGGGTTTTCGAGAATGTAATTACACGCGCGAGCAAACGCATTGTGCCGGCGTTCCTTTTCTTTGAGCACATGGTCGTGCGACTGATGCTGGAACTTCTGTGCCGCGAGATCTGGCTCAAGATGCGTCCTCAAAAACGACATGCCGTTGCGTTGGTCGGAGTCCAGGCGCACTCCCATCCAGACAAGGTGAAGATGATCCGGCATCAGACAGTACGTCGGGCAGAACAAGCCCTCGCGCGCCGCCGCGTGCAGCATCATCTCCCGGAACGCGGCGTGAAATTTTTCATCCAGCCAGCCACGCCGACGATGGGAAACGAGCAACGTCCAGTGAACCACGGCGTCACCTTGATAATACTCTCGCGGGAGGCGGGGCAAATAGAACGAGCGGTTGAGGTTGGCTTCGTACACGGTGACGAGAGGATTTATGACCACGCCAATACGGGATTCCAGCCCCATCTTCGTAGCAGCCGAGGTAACGAGGCTCACTTTTTTTCAGGAGAGAAGATGGAGCCTCGTTACCTCGGCTGGTACGATCATGCAGCGTCACTCCTCGCCGTCGTAGTAGTCGAGCGCATCGCCGCGGAGGAGGCGGCGTTCGGGCATCCGCACCCCCCACTTTTTGCTGTCAGGGTAATAGACCGATTCGCCAAACGGATTGTCGGCCACGACGTAGAGCACGAGGTCCCGTGCGCCGTTGTTGATGAGCTGGTGCGGCTGGCCGGGCGGAAAGAGGAAGGCGTCGCCCGGCTCGATGGGCGTGCTGCCGTCCTTGTGCCGGACGAGGCCGGTGCCGGAGATGACGTGGTAGAACTCCCATTGCGCGCTGTGCGAGTGGTAGGGGTAGGGCACCTTGCCCGGCGGGATGCGGGTGATCTCGACATCGAAGGGATGCCGCTCGTTGAGATCGGTGGACTGCGGCTTGCGCCCGAGGGCCTCGGAGACTTCCTTGCCGAAGCCGATGAACTTTCCCTTGGGCGAAGTCCAGGATTCCTCGCGGAGGGTGTTGGTGTTGACCTTGAGCATGATGGTGGTGGGTGGGGGGCGGGTGAACGGATGTTTTGGCCGGGCGCTGGTCTGCGCGCGAATCGGACGAGAGAATTCTGCACCCGCTTTCCACCGGCTGCGAGGTCTCACTTCACAATCTTCGGCATTCGGTTGTTGTAGCTGTCGGTGATCTGAGTTTCGCCGAGAGCAAAAGCGCGGGTAACGCTCCGCGGGCGGTCGGACTCGACAAACCGTCCAGACTGGCTACCCTGCTGCCGTGAGCGTGAAGCAACTTGAATCCGCCATCCTCGCCCTGCCACCGGAGGAACGGCAGCAGATTCTGGAATGGTGCGACGCCCACCGCCACGAGTTGCTTGCCCCGCCCGCACCGGAGTCTGATGCGGTGAAGCAGGAACTTCTGCGCCGCCGTCAGGAGTACATCGACCACCCGGAGCGATTCGTCACCATGAACGACGCGGATTGGGACAAATTGGAGAGGGAGGTCGATGAAGAACTTCGCAAAAAGACATCCGCTCGTCAGCGCTGACCTGCGCGAGGCGGCGCGCTGGTACGAATCGGAAGTCCCGGGCTTAGGACGGCGGTTCAATTCCGAAGCCATCTCCTTGATCAAACGTTTGTCCCGCGAGGCGCTCCTTTACGCCGCGCGTTTTGCTGACATCCGACGCGTGAACTTGCGCGCCTTCCCCTACGGGATCTTCTACTTCATCCACGACGACACGGTGATCGTGCTCGGTGTGTTGCACGGCGCGCGTGACACCGAGGCGGAACTGGCACGGCGGCGCGATCTCTACGGCTGAACCGGGCATTCCGTCACTTCCCAATCTTCAGCACCCGGTTGTTGTAGCTGTCGGTAATGTAGAGTTCGCCCGTCAGCGGATGCACGACCACGCCGTGGGGGCGGTTGAGTTCGCATTGCAATGGATCGCCACCCACGCCGGCGTTGCCTTTCTTCCCGGTGCCGGCCACGCGGACCATCTTGCCCGTGCCGGGCATATACGCGCGGATGACGTGGTTTTCGGCGTCGGCAATGATCACGTTGTCGTCGAGGTCCACGCACAGATGCTTGGGGCCGTTCATCGTCGCGGCGAGCGCCTCGCCGTCGTCGCCGGTGTTGCCCTTGGCGCCGGAGGCGTTGACCACGGTGCGGATTCTGCCCAACGGATTCACGTATCGCAGCGCGTTGCCGTTGCGTTCGAGGATGTAAACCCGGTCGCCGTGATCCACCGCCACCGCGCGCGGATCGACCAGTGGCGCCTCGGTCGCCACGGCGCCATCCTGCGGTTTGCCCTTCTGCCCGTTGCCCGCGATGACTTTCAGCTTGCCGGTGTTGAGGTCGAGCATGTGCACGCGCCGGAGGTCGGCTATGTAAAGCTTGGTGCCGGTGGAATTGAGCGCGATGCAGTAGGGGCCGTTGCTCCTGGCCTGTTTGCCGTCCACGCCGTAACCCGGCAGCGTGGAAACCTTCCCGCTCTTGACGTCCACCTTGCGCACGCGGCCGTTCCAGGTGTCGGCGATGAGCACGTTGCCATCGGGGAGCACAGCGAGGTTGTGCGGGCCGTTGAACTGCGCCTGTAGCGCGGGGCCGCCATCACCGCCGTCGCCGGGTTTGCCCGTGCCCGCCACGTGGGTGAGCACTCCTTTGCGGTCAGCCTTGAGCAGGCGATTCCCCGAGACCATCTCGATGATGAACATGTTCTCGAAGCCTTCAAAGGCCGTGCCGAAGGGTTCCTTCAATTTCGCCTCGGTGGCGGGAATGTTCACGGCGTCCTTCTCGCCACCCGCCACGAGGGTGATGCGGATGGCGTAAGCGGAAACGGAATGACCGAGCACGAGAGCGACGACGAGGACGAGGCGCAAAACCGAATTCATGGTGGCGAGGCTAGGCAGGGTGGGGCGGAGCGGGAAAGGAGTTTTTCAGAGCCAGCTCTTCGTTCACTTTGCGGGCTTGCCGAGTAGCTCCAATGCAGCGGCGGTCATCGCGGTGATGCCGGTCTTGATCGTCGGCTCGGGCTCGGGGCGAAAGAAGCTGGAATGCAGGGAGGGTGGAATCTTGCCGGCCTTGAGGGTTTCCTTGAGCACCTCGGGACTCGCCGCGCCAAGCCAGAACATCGAGACGGGAATCTTGTCGGTGGTGCGGCCGTATTCGCTGAAGTCTTCGCCGCCCATGACCGGCTTGCGCGTGATGACATTTGCTGGGGAGAGCCACTTTTCAAACGCGGCCTTCGTGCGACGCGTCAGTGCCGGGTCGTTGTAGAGCGCGGGCGTGAACTCGTCCTTGATCTTGATGACCGGCATCCGGTCCGCGGGAACCCCGGCGGCCTGCGCGAGTCCGTTGGCGATGCGTTTCACCGACGCGATTGTTTGTTGGCGCACTTCGTCGGTGTAGGAACGGAGCGTGAGTTGGAGCTTCACTTCCTCGGGGATGATGTTGTGTTTCTCGCCGCCCTTGATCGAGCCGACGGTGACGACCGCCGGTTCGCCCGGCTGGATTTCGCGGCTCACGATGGTCTGGAGCGCGACGACAATCTGCGCCGCGAGCACGATGGGATCTTTCGTCGTGTGCGGCCACGCGCCGTGTCCGCCGACGCCGCGCACGGTGATGTCCACGGAATCGACGTTCGCCAGCGCGTAGCCTTCGACAATGCCGACCATGCCGGCCGGCAGGTCGGAGCCGACGTGAAGGGCGAGACATTGGTTGGGTTTCGGGAACTTCGTGAACAATCCCTCGGCGAGCATCGCGCGCGCGCCGCCGCCGCGTTCCTCGGCCGGCTGGCCGATGAACACCAGCGTCCCATGCCAGCGATCCTTCAGTTGCGCCAGCACGCGCGCCGTGCCGACGAGGCAGGTCATGTGAACGTCGTGGCCGCACGCGTGCATGACATCGACATCCTTTCCCTCATCACCAGGGCCGCGCGCCTGGCTGGCGTACGGCAGGCCGGTTTGCTCCTTCACCGGCAGCGCGTCGAGATCGGTGCGGATCAACAGCGTCGGGCCGTCTCCGTTCTTGAGCACGGCGACGACGCCTTGACCGCCGACCTTCGTGGTGACGATGTAACCCGCGCGCGACAACTCGCCCGCGAGCCGCGTGGCAGTCTTCTCTTCTTTGAAGGACAACTCCGGGTTCGCGTGGAAATGTTTGTAGAGGTCGAAGAGTTCCGGGTACGCCTTGTCCACGAGGTTGGAGACATTGGCGCGCACGTCGGCGTTCTGGGCGCGGGCGGGAATGAGCGAAGTGAACGCGACGGCGACACCGACAAACAACGGTATTGCAAACCTGATCATGCGGGCAGTTTAGGAAACCCGAGCGCGCGGAGCAAGCGAAGCGAGGACGGGCTTTGAACTGGCGCGGCTCGCGAGGGTGATTGCGATCAGCACCACTGCGCCGCCGATGAATTGCAGCGGGCGCAGCGGCTCGCCCAACAGCATCCACGCGAACAGCGTGGCCATGACGGGTTGAAACAGCAGGCTCAACGAGGCGAGCGACGCGGTGAGATGCTTGAACCCATACGCGATGAGCGTCTGTCCGCCGACCTGGCTGATCAGCGCCAATCCGGCGAGCAGTATCCAGCCGTGGGCGGTCGTCGCGACCAGTTGCTCGCGCGAAACGGCGGCGACGACGAGCAGCGTCGGCGCGCAACTCAGCCCGGTCCACGTCATGATCGTCGCCGTGGAGAATCGTTCGCGCAGGCGTTTGATCGAAAGCATGTAGGCGGCGTAGAAGACCGCCGTCGCAACGCCGAGCGCATCGCCGGCCAGATGCCGCGCGGAGAGTTGGAAGCTTGCGCCAACCAGTACCGCCGCGCCTGCCAATGCGAGCACGAGTGCCAGGAGAAACTGCGTGGTAATTCGTTCGCCGAAAAGCATCCGCGCGCCGAGCGTGACGAAGATCGGCGCGCAGTTCGCGAGGAGCGTCGAGTTGGCGACGGACGTGAGCTTGATGGACCAGTGCCAGACGGCGAGATCGCCCGCGAAAAACAGACCGGCGAGGGCGAGCAGAGCGAAGTCACGGCGGGTGACGGGTTGGGCGAGATGTGGTTCGTTGCCGCGTTCGGTCCGCATCCATAGCCACAGCAGCGGCAATGCGAAGGCGATCCGGTAGAACGCCGTCGCGCTCGGCCCGGTTTCGCTGACGCGGACGAAGATCGGCGCGAACGCGATGCCCGTCGCCCCCGCGAGCAGCGCCGCGAAACCCAGCCGGGGCGTATGCGGCGCGTGCATCGCGTAGGATCGCGCTGCCTACTTGAAGAGTTGCTTGAAGAAATCCTGCATCGACTGCCACGACTTCTCGTCGGCGGTTTTGTCGTAGCGCGAGTTGCCGCTGGACGCAGTCGCGCGCCAGTCGGTGAAACTGTGGACCACGCCGGGATACGACTCGAACTTCAGGTCAGCCTTCGCGTTGGCCATCTCCTCTTTGAACGCGGCGACAACCGGCGGTGGCACCGAGGCATCGGCTTCACCGTGACAGACGAGCACTTTCGCTTTGATCGCCTTGCCCTCCATGCCCGGCCTGGCCGCGAGGTCGCCGTGGAAACTCACCACGCCGAGCACGCCCATATTCGCGCGCGCCATTTCGAGCACGGTGGTGCCGCCGAAGCAGTAACCCATCGCCGCAGTGCGCTTGGCATCGACGGTCGGATGCTTCTTGAGCACGTCGAGGCCGGCTTGCGCGCGGGCGCGGAGGAGATTGCGGTCGCTCTTGTATTTCATGGCCTGCGCGCCGGCGTCGCTCGTCGCAGTCGGCCGGATGCCCTTGCCGTAGATGTCGCAGGCGAACGCAGTGTAGCCGAGCTTCGCCAGCATCTCGGCGCGTTTCTTCTCGTAATCACCCGCGCCCTTCCATTGGTGGACGATCAACACGCCGGGGCGTTTGCCTTTCACCGCGTCGTCGTAGGCGAGGTAGCCTTCGAGCGTGGCGTCGCCGTGTTTGTATTCGATGGTTTCGAGTTTGATCTCGGCACGCGCGGCGGCGGCGAGCACCGCGGTGGTGAGCAGGAGAATAGTTCTCATGGTAATGCCTTCGGTTGAACTGCCGCACTCTAGCGCTACGGCCGCGGATTCGACAAACGAGAATTTGCCCGCGCGCACAACTCTGCTACAACGGCACGCCGTGCAACTGCTCGAACCACCGGATGTCCATCAGCTCTCTGCCGCCATCGGCTGGCTCGAGCTTGGCAACGCCGTCGAGTCGGAGGCGGAGTTGCGCCAGCTCTCCGCGCCGGCGGCGGATCATCCCGACGCGCTCGAAGTGTGGTTCGCGCTGCACGCGCACCGGCGGGACTGGCCGGCGGCGCTGCCCGTCGCGGAACGGCTGGTCACAGTCGCGCCGGAGCGGGCGAGCGGGTGGTTGCACCGCGCGTATGCGTTGCGCCGCGTGCCCGGCGGCGGCTTGCAGGCCGCGTGGGACGCGCTGCTTCCCGCGAGCAAAATGTTCCGTAGCGAGTTGACCATTCCCTACAATCTCGCTTGCTACTCGTGCCAGTTGGGGCGGATCGAGGAGGCGTGGAAATGGTTCCGCAAAGCGATCCGCAAACGCGAGCAGGAGCGCATCGTGGCGATGGCTTTGGCCGACCCGGACCTGGAGCCGCTGCACCGACGCATCGCCGAGACCTATGACGATATCCCATTCTGAACATGTCGAATCCGCGCTCGCGCATCTGCGCGACGCCGATCCGGTGATGCGCCGGTTGATTGAACGGGCCGGGCCGTTCTCGCTCAAGCTGCGACGGCAACGGTTCCTCATGCTGGTCTATTCGATCATCTCGCAGCAAATCTCCACCAGCGCGGCGCGCTCCATCCGCAAGCGGCTCCACGAACATCTCGCGCCGGGACGCATCACGCCGGATCATCTCGCGCGCGAAACCGTGGCGTCGTTGCGCAAGGCGGGACTCTCGAAGCAGAAGGCTGCGTATCTCCTCGACCTCTCGCGCATGGTGCGTGCTGGCGAAGTGCGCCTTGCGCGCATTCATCGGCTGGAGGACGAACAGGTCATCGAGGAACTGATTCAGGTCAACGGGATCGGCGTTTGGACAGCGCAGATGTTCCTGATGTTCTCGCTCGGCCGGCCGGATGTTTTTCCGCACGGCGACCTGGGCATCCGCTCGGCGCTGCGGAATCTTTACCGGCTCGACGAACTGCCTGACCGCGACACCGCACACGAGATCGCGCGCCCGTGGCGGCCGTATGCAACAATTGCGAGCTGGTATTGCTGGCGGAGCCTGGAGTTGCCGAAGGAGAACGCGATGGGCGGGCAGTTGGCGTGACCCGGTTTTCAGTTCTTACTCTTACTCGTTCTCTTTCGCTTACTCTCCCCCGGATCCGAAGAAGAGTATGAGTAAGAGAACGAGTAAGAGTAAGAAACTGATTGGAGGTCCCCTGTGCGAGGTCAGCGCATTTGCTGGCTCGCCTGGATCGATTCTCCGGGATCGCGCCGGATGATCGCGTAACCGACGGCCAGCAGCGCGAGGCCGACGAACTCCGTCACGTAGAGAACCGCAATGCCGCCGAAGCGCGCGAACGAACCGCCGATGCCGGGAAGGAGCGCGCCGACCGCGATCAGAGAGTTGCCAAGGAAGCGTGCTTGCGACGCCTGCTTCCTCCGGTATTGCCACGCCGACCACGCCGCGCCGCCGACGAGGAACCAGAGCGCGTAGAGATTGAGCGCGGGCGAGAACAGGCGCACCCATTGCCACTTCAGGATTTCTGCGGAGAGAACCTGCGGATTGACAACCCGGGGATCGATGGGTGACAGCCACGCACACACCACCGCGGCTGCGGCCAGTATCGCCAGAAACGCGGCGAGTTGATTGGCCTTGCGGCGCGGGAGGAGCAGGTAAGCGGTGCCTTGCGCGAGCGGCGCGGCGCCCAGCAGTGCGCCAAAGATGTACCAGAGCCGGAACAGCGGCTCGCGCCAGCCGTTGAGCGCC
>DATDFH010000624.1:0-2672 GCA_036522715.1 Verrucomicrobiia bacterium | reverse complement strand
AGTTCTCGAACCTCGCCGCGGGCGCCTGCACGTGCGGCGATCCCGCCTGCAAGTGGAACGCCATCGGCTACGCAGTGCGCGCGACGGAACAACGTCCCGACGACGATAAGCGCGGCTGGTGGGCCGCCCGCACCGACGTCTACGCACTGGCCGGCGAAATGGAGAAGATCGCGCCCGCGGCAGCCGCGGCGCAATCCGCAGCCCGATGACCGAGCCTCTGATTATCGAGACGGCCTTCGGGCCGCTTCGCATCGACGACCCCAACGCCGTTCATCGCTCATTCAGCGACCACGAGCGCTACTGCCACGAATCGCTGCGGGTGCAAAACAAGCTCGGCGTCATGGTGCCGATGCAGCTCGGGCCCGCGCAAAAGAAATTGAACGCCATCGTCGAGCGCTGCCGCGAAAAAGGCAAGCCCGTGCGCATCGTTGCGCCTAAAGCGCGCCAGGTCTGGATCTCAGTGGGAGTCGCGGCGCAGTTCTTCCAAGGGACCGCGGCGCTTGCGGGCCAGCACACCCTCGTCCTCGCGAACGACGAAGCCACCGCGCTCAACCTGTTCCAGCACTATCAGAGATTCGCGGATCATTACCGGCCCTTCGGCGGCGCGTTCAAGCTGCCCGCGGTCCTGCGCAACACCAAGACCGAAATCGAGTGGACGAACGGGAGCTGGATCAAGGCCCACACGACGCGCACTCTCTCCATCGGGCGCTCGTTCACGTTGCGGCGCGTGCATTTCAGCGAGGCGGCATACTATAGCGACCTCAAAACCACCATGACCGCCGTCATGGCCGCGGTGCCTGCGGACAAAGACACCATGGTGGTCGTCGAGTCCACGCCCAATGGCATAGGCAACGAGTTTCACCGATTATGCCTGTCGGCTTACGAGGGCCGAAGCGAATGGGAACTGCTGTTCATCGCCTGGTGGGAGAACCCGGAATACTCGCGCCCGCTGGCCGACCCGGGCAAGTTCCAAGCGACGCTCTCGCGCGAAGAAATCGAGATGATGCGCCAGTACGGCCTGCAGCTCGAACAACTGCACTGGCGCCGCTGGGCCATCGCCAATATCTGTAACGGCGACGCGGAGCTTTTCAAGCAGGAATACCCCGGCAACTTCCACGAGGGTTTTTTGGCATCCGGCCGGCCGCGCTTCTCGCTCGCCGCCATTCAGCGGATGCCGCTCGTTCACGACGCGGTACAGGGCGGGCTCGAAGAGACGGTGTACGCGGGCTCGCCCCGGATTCACTTCATGCCGCGGGAGCGCGGCGAACTGACGCTGTTCCGCAAACCGGACCCCGCGAAAACCTACGTGATTGGGGCGGACTCGGCCGAAGGCATTGACACCAACGAGGGGGAAGGCGAAGCCGATCCCGATTACTCGGTCGCGATCGTGCGGGAGCGCGAGTCTGGAGATCAAGCCGCGACGTTGCGGGGAAGGATTGAACCCGCCGAGTTCGGGCGCTATATCGCGCTCCTGGGGCGATGGTACAACAATGCCTGCCTCATCCCCGAAGCCAACAACACCGGCATCGCCACCATCGACGCGCTGCTGATCGCGGGCTATCCGCCGTCGCTGATCTATCACCGGATGCGGGAGCCCGACGACGACCCCAAGGTGAGGGCGGACAAAATCGGCTGGAAAACCACCACGGTCACCCGCCCGCAGCTCATCAGCTGGTACGACAACGCGATCCGGGAGATGTCGATCTACATCCGCGACCCGCAGGTGGCAAGCGAGGCCCAGACCTTCGTCATCAAGCCCAACGGCAAAGCCGAGGCGCAGAAGGGCTGCCACGACGATTGCGTGATTGCGGACGCGCTCACGGTCATCGCCATGATGCAGATGCCCAAGCCGAAAGCGCCCGCGGACGCGCTCCCTAAGCCGCAACTGAGCCGCTATGGCCGTTCGGTCGAAAGCGATAGCAGGGGGGAACGGTTACGACTCCGCTAAGCAACCATCAGGCCGACGTCCTGTACGACCAGCTCGATGATCTCGTGAAGCACGCCGCGGTATGTATGCGGAAGCGCTGCCGTGAATGTTCACGCTTGCAGAAGATTTGCAAGGTCCTGCTGATCATTTTCGAAACCGAAACATTCTAATGGAACAAGAAGATTTTCAACTGAAGTGGTCGGACGCTGAGCTTTCGCGCATCGGCAACAAGATCCAGCTTGACTACCGGGCCGCGGTCGGCGACCACAACAAGCGCATCCAGAAGTGGCGCGAGTACTACCGCCGCTTCCGCGCCATGGTGGAACCGCCGGTGCAAGGCGAAGAAACCGCGTCGAACGTGCCCGTGCCGTTCATCCGCTGGAACGTGCTCACCAAACTGGCGAAGGAGATTGACTCGCTGTTCGGGGACGAGGCGCAGATTGAAGCCGTGCCCGTGGGGCCGACCAACTACAAGAGGGAAGCCAAGATCAGCCGCTACATGACGTGGCGCGTGTTCAATTACATGAAGCTGATCGTCCCGTTCTGCACCTTCGTCACGCGCAAGCTGGTGTTCGGCCGCTCCATCGCGTACTCGCCGTGGAAGCGCGACACCTTCGAAGTGGGCGGTCAGGAAGTCGTCGATTACGAAGGGCCAGGCTTCGAGCCCCTGTGGCCTGACGACATTGTGGTCCCCTGCGAAGAAGTCAACACCATCCACGAGTTCAGCTTCGTCATCCGTAAGATG
>DATDFH010000623.1:0-2490 GCA_036522715.1 Verrucomicrobiia bacterium | reverse complement strand
GGGCATGTTGACCTTCAACGCCGGCACCATTGACGTGAACACGGTGTATTGCGGCAATCAAAGCCTCGGCACCTCGACCGCCAGCACGACGCCCGAACTGGGCATCATCAACGTCGCCGGACCGACCGCGCTGTTCCGCGTCAACGGCACGTTGACGTTGGCGAACACAATTACGGCGAGCACGTCGGCGACGAATTCCTGGGGGCGGCTCAACGTGACGAACGGCACGGCCAACGTGAGCAACATCGTCGTGGGCGCCAACTCGTCCTCGGCGAACACTGCGGTCAATCTGACGAACGCCACGCTCTTCGTCAGCAACGCGATCGCGACCAGCGCCAAACGGCTCACCAATTTCTTCACGGCCAATTCCCTCCTCGGTTTGACGATCACCGCCGACGCTGCGGCCAAGGCGTTCGTCGGGACCATGACCACGGCGGGCGCGACCAACGTCATTCAACTCGCCACCAACCCGGCGGTGTTTTTTACTTCGTATCCGACGCAGTTCGCGCTCGTGAAATACGCCACGCTAAACAGTTTCAACGTCGGCCTCACGAACATTCCGGCGTGGACGCCCGGCGCGTACCTTTCGAACTACACCGCGAACCTCTCGGTTGACCTCGTGTTGCCCAACGACCCGCGCCCCGTCCTCACCGCGAACCCGGCGAGCTACAGCGGCGCGCCCGGCGACAACGTGACTTTCTCCGTCGCCGTCAACCCGAACAGCGTCACGCCGCTGAGCTACCAGTGGAAAAAGGACGGCGTCGCGCTGACCGACGGCGCGACCGGAAACGGCTCGACGATTTCCGGCGCGACGGCGAGTTCGCTCACCCTCACCAGCGCGCAGCCCGGCGACAACGCCAGCGCGCCCGGCTACGCCTGCACGGTCACGAACCTTTACGGCTCGGCGTCGAGTAGCGCGGCCACGCTGACCATCGCCGCCGGCGACATCGCGCCGGGCATCACCGGTCCGACCAACCAGACCGTCATCGCCAGCAACACCGCCACCCTCGTCGCGTCCGTCACCGGCTCGCCGGTGCCAGCGACGCGCTGGCAGTTCAACGGAAACGATTTGTCCAACGGTCCGACCGGTAACGGCGACACGATTTCCGGCAGCACGAGCAGCACGCTCACCATCACAAGCGTTCAGTATCCATCGAGTCAGGGAACATATTCGATCATCGCCAGCAACACCGCCGGCCAGGCGACCAACAGCATGACGCTCACGGTCATCGTCCCACCGACGATCTCGTCACAGCCGACCAACCTCACCGTGCTCGCCGGCAACAGCGCCACGTTCTACGTCACCACCAGCGGCGTTCCGAGTCCGGGCTACACGTGGAAGAAAAACGGCTCGCCAATTTCGGGTGCAACTTCGTCGAGTTACAACATCGCCAGCGTCGCCGCGTCCGACATCGCCACTTATACCGTCGTCGTCACCAACGCCGCCGGCACCGTCACCAGTTCCGGCGCGACGCTCACCGTGACCTCGGCGATGACCGCCACCACGCTTTCGCCCGGCAACAACGCGACCGGTGTCTGCTACGACACACCGCTTTACATCACGTTTAGCGCGGCACCCCAGATGAGAAACGCCGGCACGATCAGGATTTTCAACGCGACCAACACGGTCACGCCCGTGGATACGCTCGACCTGAGCCAGAACGTCCAGTACACGCAAACTGGAACCAGTATCCCGTCCTATCTCCTCAACGTGCAACCGCGCACGATTGCCGGCGCGACCTACACCAATTTCCCGGTGATTATTTCGGGCAACACCGCCGCCATTTACCCGCACTTGGGAGTGATGACTTCCAATAAGACCTACTATGTCACCGTGGATACCGGCGTGTTCACCGACAGCACGGGCGCCTATTTTGCCGGCATTACCGATACGAACGCCTGGCGTTTTTCCACCAAGCTGGCGGGCCCGCCGGTGGGCACCAACTATGTCGTCGTCGCGGGAGATGGCAGTGCGGATTTCGCGACCGTGCAGGGCGCGGTGGATTTTCTGCCCAATGCCAGCACGAACCGCGTCATCTACCTTCGCAATGGAGTTTACCAGGAGATCGTCAACATTCCGGTTGGAAAAAACAACCTCACCCTGCGCGGTGAAAACCGGCAACTGACACGGCTGCAATATCACAACAGCAACATCATGAACGCCAACAGCCATCAGGAGATGGTTCTCCACGTGCGCGCCAACGATGTCGCCATCGAAAACCTCAAGCTGACCAACAGCGTGCCGCAAGGCGGATCGCAGTCGTTTGCGCTGATGGTGGAAACCGGCGCGAAAAGGTTCATCTGCAACAATGCCGACGTGGACAGCTATCAGGACACCATTCTCGTCAATACGACCGATTGCAACACCTACTTCTACAACAGCCTCATCCAGGGCGACGTGGATTACATCTGGGGCGGCGGCAATTGCTTCTTCACCAATTGCGAAATCCGTTCGCTTCGCGCCGGCAGCGTGATCACCCAGTCCCGCAC
>DATDFH010000622.1:0-4791 GCA_036522715.1 Verrucomicrobiia bacterium | reverse complement strand
GGTAATACTGCTCCGTGCCGAGGTGCCACTTGCCGATGCTCGCGGTCGCATAGCCGGCGGACTTGAACACGTCGGCGATGGTATTCTCGGACAGCGGCAAAAACTTCGTCCAGTCCGGCACAAGCAGCTTGGGATTGTCCGGCATCGCGCCGGGAATCCAATCCGTGATGCGCAGGCGCGCCGGATATTTGCCGGTCATCAAAGCCGCGCGCGTCGGCGAGCAGACGGTGCAGGCAGAATAGTTCTGCGTGAATTTCATCCCCTCGCGCGCGAGCCGGTCGAGATGCGGCGTCTCGTAGAAATCACTGCCGAAGCACGCGAGATCCGTCCAGCCCAGATCGTCGGCGAGAATGAGGACGACGTTGGGCTTTGCCGGCGCTGCTGAGAAGGTCAACGGCACGAGATGCGCGATGACCATCAGGGTCGCGATGAACAGGCGTAACGTCATTTCTGGTCCAGCAGTTTCCACATCAGCCGCACGGCCTCTTCGCGCGTGATGATGGCCTTGGATTTGAGTCGAGCGGTTTTCAGCGATGGCGGCAACAGCGCGGCAAACTCCGCCTCGGTCGCGTCCTTGTCCGTTCGCTCGGCCTCAGCGACGGCGCGGGCGAGGACGTTCGCGTCGAGTTTGCCGGCGCGCAACTTCGCCAAACCTTCGGCCCACGCCTTGGCTGTCGCGAGCTTGAGGCTGTCGCCCATGCGCGCGTCGTAGTCGTGGAAGAAGCCGCGCGTGGCGAAATATTCTGCCATCGGAATCCACGTCTCGCTGCCGCGCACATTCACGTCGTTGAAGAAGCTCACCATGAAACGGCGCTCGCACAATTCGCGCACGAGTTGATCCGCATCCAATTTTGCGGGTGGAATTTTTTGCTTCAGCGCCATTCCCGCGGCGACGCCGGCGGCCTCGCCCGTTTCCATCCACACTGGTTCGAGCCGCACTGCGCCCCAGGCGATGTGTGTCGCGGAGAGGCAGACGGGCACGAGCAGATTGTCCACGCCCTGCGGGAGCAGCGAGCGGTACGGAATCTGCCCCGGCCGCGATTCCTCGGTGAGGATGAGCTTGCCGTCGTAATGGAAGCCGGTCCGCGAGTTCGTGGTGCAGGAGTGCGAGTCCATATACCAGTCGGTGATGGCCACGCTGTCGGGCATCACCGGCGTGCGCGCGAAGCCGGGCGCGAGCGAGTTGTCGTACTCGGTATAAACGTGCCGACCCACGATGCGCCGCGCCTCGCGCACATACATCTCGTACGGAATGTGGTCGTGGCCGGGGAATTCGTCCTTCGGCAAGCCCCACTGACGAAAGCCTTCGCGCTGCTTCGGCGACACCGACTGGTCGTTCTGCAAAAACCAGATCAGCCCGAGCGCGAAGTTCTTGTGCCGCTCGATGATCTTCTCGCGCTCAGCCCAGTCGGCTTCCGGGTAATCGTGATTTTCGCCCGGCAGGATCGGCGAGTTCATGTGCGACTTCTGATTCGGCCCCGGATTCGTCGCGATGCTCTTCCGATCGAAGCGCACGTATTCCTCGCGATTGTAGCCCGGTGGCGGCGCCGTGAGCATGATGCGATTGGCCGGATCCTTCGTGACGCAGAAGCGGTAGTTGTAAGCCTGCACCGCACGGTCGGCGGTGAACGGGCTCGTCGGATCAATCGTGCCCTGCTTCGAAGAGTAAGGATGGATGTTCAGTTTGCCATCCACGGCGTCCGTCGGCGCTGGGCCTTTGGCGATGTTGCAGAACACCACACCCGCGTGCGGTTCGTTGAACTCATCCCGCGCCTCGCGTCCGGAGCGATATGGCACTTTCGCGAGCGTGAACAGATCGCCTTCGTAAGTCGCATCGGCAAAAATCTTGCCGCGCACTTTGATTTCCTTCGGCCCGCCGTAGGCGCGCAGCGTGACGCTCCGCAGCAGCGCGCCATCTCGCTCAACCGCTGTCGGATAGTGTTCGAGCAACACTGTGATGCGCTTCTCCGCGGCGATGAGGCGATTGAACTCGCGCTCGGCGACATGCGGTTCAGCCCAGCCCATTGGATAATGTTCCTGCGTGAAGCGGGCCACGAGATAGTCATGCGAATTCTCGCCATAGACCGTGCGGTAATACTTCTCAATCTTCCCCAGCAGTTCGGTGAACAGCGGCGCGCGGTGTCCGCCGTAGAGGGCGTCCCATTGCATGAGACCATTGGCCATCATCCCGCCAAGATGGCGCGTGTGATGGACGATGACCACGCTCGCGCCCTCGCGCGCGGCGCGCACTGCGCACGCCACGCCGCTGGCAGTTCCGCCGACCACTACCAGGTCATAGGACTTCCCGTCCACGTCGGCTGGCTTCGCGTCCTTCGCGAGTTGCACCGGCTCCGTTATTGCGCTCGCGGCGAGTTCAGGATTCACAGGCGATGCCACGACGTGCGAGATCTCGGTTCCAGCCGCGACCGCTTTCTTTTTGGATTTCGGTGGCGCTGAAGCCGACCTGCCGGCGCTTGCTTGAAAGCCCGCCGCCTTCCTCGCCGCGCGTTCGGCTCGCGCAATCTCGACGGGCACAAACTGCACCGCGTCCACGACAACGAAACCGTCCGCTCCAGTGTTTGAAATCACCACGCTGCCCTTCTTGCCCGCCTCGAAGTTGAACACACCCAGCGCGCGCGGCACACCGTCTCCAAATACATCCTGCCGCTGATTCACCGTGAGCTTCTGCTCCCCGTCGGCGCTCGACACTGTCACCGGCACGTTCGAGGCGCGATTCGCGGTCGCGGTGTAAATGAGGCGCACTTCGTATTTGCCGGCTTTCGGAATCTCGGGCGCGAAACGCGCAGACATCTGGCCTTGGCCTTGATTGTTGTCGTGGTGATACGCGGGGCCGACAAGCGCCGCCTGCTTTGAACTCTTCACCCAGTCGCCGGTGAACTCGGCCGCGTCATCGTCGAGCAAAACGCCGGCGGGCTTTTCCTTGTCGGCTTGCACGGAGCCGGCCGAAGCAGGCTTTGTCCCCTTCGCGAGCTTGTCCGTCTCCGCGAGCGTGAAGCGTGTACTCACGACGGACTGCTTCTCGGGGCCCGGTCGATGCTTGACGTAAGTCGTCGCAACCAGCGTGCCGTCCGGCAACAGTTCCAATCCTGGATACCCGCAGTCGCTGCCTGCATGGCTGTGCAGCAGCTTGATTTTGTATTGGGCATCGCGGCCGGCGAGGATGTCCTCGTAACGCCCGACCCACGCGACGAAATGATTGTGTGTGCTCTTATCCGGCCCCATGTCGCGGAAGCAAACCACCAGTCTTCCATCTGACGAATAACGCGGCATGTGACGGTCGCCCCAGAGTCCCGGCGGCAACGGCTTCTCCTTCGACCACGTGCGGCCCTCGTCGTCGCTCGTCATGAGGTGGCTGCCGGCCTTGCGATCGTTCTCGCGCATCAGGCAGAGCAGTTGTTTGCCATCCGGCGAACGCACCACCGCCGGCTCGCATGGCTTGAGGGCGCCAAGGTCGAGCAGGATGCGCCACGCGCTCCACGTCAGTCCGCCGTCCGTGGATTCACTCTGCACAATGATGTTGGACTTCGTATCCCTGGTCTCGCCAGGACGGCGGATGTTCGTGAGACCAATCAACCGCTTCCCAGCATCCACCGGCACGATGGTGCAGAACGGCATCACGCATTCGAGCCCCGTGGTGCTCATAGGGGTCCAAGTCTTGCCATCGTCGGTCGAGTGCGTCTGCTGCATTTTGCGGTCAGGACCACTGCCCGCGAACACGAACAACCGCGTGACGCCTTTGGGATCAGTGAGGCGATAGAGTGACGGGCAATTCCTCGCTTCGGTCCAATTGGCCGGCGTAGGCAACAACCCGCCCCATGTGCGCCCGCCGTCGTCGCTGCGCTTCATCGGCCCGCACGTGCCACCGTGGCCAAGCGTCCACGTGGCGAACATCGTCTTGCCATCGGGCAACAGCGCGGTCGTCGGATGGCCTTGGTAGATTTTTTCCGTGCCCTGCGCGATGACGACCTGGCGTGACGTGTCACCGGAAAGGTCGACAACGGGCAGGTTCGCGGCTGAAACCAATGAGCCTGTCAGCGTCGCGAGCAGGCAAAGGCAAATTCGGAGAGTCGTATTCATTTCCAGACCTTCATTTTCCAACGGGTCGCATTTCCGTCACCGCACGGTGCGCAGTCTCTTGCAGAAACTTCGCGTAGGCAGCACCGAGTCCTGTCGGCACGAAGGCATTTCCCACTGCGCTGCGGCCAAAGAGCACTTCATACCAGACACATGCGCCGAGGTATTCGCCGGCGGTATTGGCGTGATGACCGTCCATGCCGAGCGTCTGCTTGCCGTCCTTTTGCTTCTTCCACTGCCAGCCCATGTTCAATGAATGCGTCTGGTCCGGCAGCTCCGGCGGCTTGGCCCGCTTGGAATCGAATTTCTCCGCGGGCACGCGATAGCCCCACTGCGGATCGTTGTTGGCCAGATGAAACGCGTCGCCCACCGGAATGCGCCGCACACCGAGTTCTTTCGCGATGATTTCATAAGCGCTCGCGAGGCCGCGATACATCGCCTCCTGCGTGGCTGGTTCGCCCGTCCTCGGAGTCGCGACGGCAAAGCGCGGATCGTCGCGGCGATACTCCCACGTCTGGTGCAGGAGCAATTCCGCCCGCGGCGCGTGCTGCTTGATGTAGTCGCGCAACCGTGCGGCGTGAGGCCGGTAAGTCTCCAAATCGTGGCTCTTGATGCTCGCCTGCTGGATCGTCACGAAGTCCCAGCGGTCGGCGAGCAACTCCTGCCTCAAGCTGTGCTTGTTGGCGTAGAAGCCCT
>DATDFH010000621.1:0-3390 GCA_036522715.1 Verrucomicrobiia bacterium | reverse complement strand
CACATCGTGGCGGTGAAACCGAGTCACGGGGCGAATTGCGAGCTGGCACGGCAGATCGTGGCGCAAATCAAGAAGCCACTTCAGGCCGCGCGCACCTTCGCGCCGCCGCCACTTTTGGCGAAGGACGGCGACGCGGCGAAGGCGGAGTCAGGAACCGCCGCCGCGCCCAACGTGGTGATGGACACCGAGAAGGTCTTGAGCTACCTGCCGCACCGCTACCCGTTCATGATGGTGGACAAGATCGTGGAGATTTCCGAGACGCGGATTGTGGGCGTGAAGAACATCACGTTCAACGAGCCGTACTTTCAGGGCCATTTCCCCGGCCACCCGATCATGCCGGGGGTGCTCCAGTTGGAAGCGATGGCGCAAGTCGCCGGCTTGCTGACGATCATCCGCACCGAGAACGTCGGCAAGGTGGCTTACTTCATGTCGGCCGACAATGTGAAGTGGCGCAAGCCGGTCAAGCCGGGCGACACGCTCTTCATCGAAATCGACGTGACCAAGGCGCGCGGAAAAATCGGCCGCGCCAAGGGTGTCTGCAAGGTCAACGGCGAGGTCGTGAGCGAGGCGGAGATGGCGTTCGTCATCGCGGATCGCGAGTGAGGGAAGGGCAGGGCATGGCGAGCATTCATCCGACGGCGGTGGTTCACGCGAGCGCGCAAATTGGCGCGGGATGCGAAATCGGACCGTTCTGCGTGATCGAGGAGCAGGCCGTTCTTGGCGAAGGTTGCAAGCTGAGCAGCCACGTTGTCATTGGCAGCCACACGGTCCTCGGCCGGGAGAACGAAATGTTTCCCTTCGCCTGCATCGGGCAGCAATCGCAGGATCTCAAGTGGAAGGGCGGCACCACCTGGCTGCGCGTCGGCGACGGCAACACGTTCCGTGAATACGTCACCATTCATCGCGCCACTGTGGACGGCAACGCCACCATCGTCGGCTCGAACAATCACATCCTCGCCTACTGTCACATCGCGCACGATTGCCGGCTGGGCAACCACATCATCATGTCCAATGTCGCCACGCTCGCGGGTCACGTGACAGTCGAGGACCACGCGGTCGTCGGCGGCCTCGCGGCGGTGCATCAGTTCTGCCGCATCGGCCGGATGTCGATCATCGGCGGCTGCTCCAAGGTCGTGCAGGACGTGCCGCCCTTCATGCTCGCCGACGGCAACCCCGCCGAAACGCGCACGATCAACAAGGTGGGTCTCGAGCGCAACGGCGTCACCGAAGAAGTCCAATCCTCGCTGCGCAAGGCCTACAAGATTCTCTTCCGCGAAGGGCTGACGATACCGAACGCCCTCGAACGCATCGTCGATGATCTTCCGTCCTCGCCGGAGTTGCAGCACCTCATCAACTTCGTCCGCGGCAGCGAACGCGGCATCAGCAAATGAACGTCGAATGACGAATGGTGTGCGATGGCGGTAACTGCGCGCCATTCCCCCATTTCAGAACTTCACGATCTCCCGTGTGCGCTGCGTGAATCTGCACGTGTGCGTGTAGCCGGCGCTGCGGGCCAACGCGTACGCGGCCTCAAAGTCCTTTCCCACATCGTCCGCAGCGTGCGCATCCGAGCCGAAGGTGATCGGCACGCCGTGCTGAGCGGCGAGTTGCACGAAGCGCGGGCTGGGATAAATCTCTTTGCACTCCTTGCGCAGCCCGGACGTGTTCAACTCGATGGCGATGTCGGCGTTCTTCACCGCCTTGAGGAAGCGCTCGAACAGCGGCGTGCAATCCTGCTTCGGGTAGAAACAGAATTTCTTGGGCAAGTCCGCGTGACCGATGATTTCAAAGAGTCGCGACTCCGCCGCCATCGTCAACCGCTCAAAGTATGCCGACCACACCTCAAACGGGTCGCGCTTCCTCCACTCGGAGAGCTTGGCCGGGTTGTCCACGTCCCACGAGTCCGAGACGTAGTGCACCGAGCCGATGAAGTAATCCCACGGATGCCGCGCGGCCAGTTCGCTAATCCACTCCTCGTGGCCGGGCAGGAAGTCCACTTCGAGCGCGAGCTTGATCATGAGTTGCGGGAACTCGTGCTGCGCCCGGCGGACCTTCTCCACGTATTCGTCGAGTTGGCTGAAGCGCATCCGCCAATTGTCGAAATCATCGCGGCGCATCGGCGAGTGATCGCTGAAGCCGATTTCCTTCAGCCCGACCTTGAGCGCGTGCGCCGCATATTCGACCGGCTCGCCCGTGGCGTGCTGGCAGAGCGGCGTGTGCATGTGGTAGTCGGCGGCGGCACTCATTGGCGCAGACTCTTGCGCACGTATTCCCGCGATTCAACGCCCGAATCCGCCGTTGACTTGGCCCGGTGCGGTTCCTACCTTCTCGCGGTAAATCGTGCCCGCGGCCCCGAATTTACACTTCGGGGCCTTTTGCTGTCGGCACGCGAAGCGTTTTATGGCGAACACAATTCTCGTCGGCGCCCAGTGGGGCGACGAAGGCAAAGGCAAGATCATCGACGTGCTCACCGAGCAGGCCGACGTGGTCGTGCGCACGCAGGGCGGGAATAACGCCGGTCACACGGTTTTCATCAAGGGAAAGAAATACGTCCTGCACCTCATCCCCTCCGGCATTTTGCGCGCGGGCAAGAAGTGCGTCATCGGCAACGGCGTCGTGGTCGATCCGGTGAGCCTCGTCGGCGAGATCGACGGCTTGATCAAGCTCGGTGTGAAGGTGACGCCCAGGCAACTGGCCTTGAGCGAGACGGCCCACGTCGTTTTTCCGTATCACCGTGAACTCGACGCGCAGCGCGAAGTGCGCAAGGGCAAGAACAAGATTGGCACCACCAAGCGCGGCATCGGCCCGGCGTACGGCGACAAGGCCGCGCGGGTTGGCTTGCGCGTGATTGACCTCATCAACCCCGAACGCTTCGAGGAAAAGCTGCGTTTCCGCGTCAAGGAGAACAATGAGGTGCTCAAAGCTCTGGGCGCCGCGCCGCTTTCCTTCAAGCAAGTCCACGCCGCCTATCGCGCCGCTGGCGACCGCCTCGCGCCGTTCGTCACGAACACCGTCGTGTTGCTCCACGACGCGATGCGTCGCGGCGCCGACATGCTCTTCGAGGGTGCGCAAGGCACTTTCTTGGACATCGATCATGGCACGTATCCATTCGTCACTTCATCGAACACGACGGCGGGCGGCGCGTGCACCGGTTCGGGCGTGGCGCCGCATCGCATGGACCGCGTGGTCGGCGTGATGAAAGCCTACACGACCCGCGTGGGCGAAGGTCCGTTGCCGACGGAGAACGCGGAGATCGCGGACATGCTGCATGCCATGGGCCGTGAATTCGGAGCGACCACTGGACGGCCGCGGCGCTGTGGCTGGTTCGATTCCGTCGCCACGCGCCATGCCGCCATGGTGAACGGCATTGACGACCTCGCCATCACGAAC
>DATDFH010000620.1:0-13481 GCA_036522715.1 Verrucomicrobiia bacterium | reverse complement strand
CCCCCCGCCGTTGCCGCCGATGGCACGCTCACGTTCGACCCGGCCCAGAACGTGTTCGGCCTCGCCACTGTGTCCGTGGCGCTGCGCGACAACGGTGGGGTGGCCTTTGGGGGCGTGGACACTTCGCCCACGCAAACCTTCACCATCACGATCAACTCGCCGCCGTCGGTGAGCGTCGCGATGCCGACCAACGGCTCGCTGTTCCTCGCGCCCGCGAGCTTCCCCATCGTCGCCGAGGCGTCCGATCCCGACGGCTTCGTGACGCAGGTCGAATTGTTCCTCGGCACCAACTCGCTCGGTGTCTTCACCAACGCGCCGTATCAAGCGGCGGTGTCGAATCTCCCGATCGGCAGCTACCAGTTCTCTGCGCGTGCGACCGACAACCACGGCGCCACCGGCGTCTCCACGCCGGTCACTGTCACGGTCATCGCCCTGCCGCCGCTGGTGGTCGAGGGTGAGTTGCTCGATGCGCAGGTGAACCTCTTCGAGTTGAGCATCCGCGTGGACAACCCGACGCCGCTGGCGTTGAGCGCGGTGCGCGTGGCGATCGGCAATCTCCCGTCGAACACGATTGTCGCCAACGCCTCCGGCACCAACGCCGCCGGACTGCCGTTCGTTCAATACAACTGGACCGTGCCGCCCGGCGGCAGCGCGCCGATGGTCATCGAATACATGACGCCCAACCGCCAGCCCGCCTCGCCGACGTTCACCGTCGAGATCGTGCCGCAGATGCCAGCGCCCGCGCCAGCGACAGGGTCGTTCGTGACCGCCACACGTGTCGGCTTGCTCACCGGCGACCGCTACCTGATCGGTTGGAGCACGATCATTGGCCGCGACTACTTCATCGAATACAGCGACGATCTGGTAAACTGGAAGACCTCGCCGACGGTGGTTTACGCCTACGGAACGTTCGCGCAATGGGTCGATACCGGCGCGCCCAAGACCGACTCTCATCCCAACCAGGTTCAACGAAGATTCTACCGATTGCGGCTCGTCCCCTAGGCAGCAACAACCCCGAATGAAGGCTCGATCCCATGTGTCTCCCGCGACAGCTCCATCCGGCTCGCACCAGCGATCGGGCACCGACGCTTGAGGCAATTTGAAACGATGATGATTACGACCAAGACAAACTCTCGATCACTCGAGCGACTGCCGAAATGGGTGATGTATCTGATGGTGTTCGCCGGCCTGCTCGGCAGCCACGGCGAGGCCTTCGCCGCTTTGACCGTCACCCTTCAAGGGCAAAACGCCGGCAACACGAATTGGACGACGTCGGCGCTCTCGGGTTGGCAGGAACTCGACTATGTCCCCGTTCGCGTGCGGCTCAGCGCGGGTCCAGCGACCAACCAGACGGTCACGATCATCTTCGACCACTCGACTTCCGCCGGCATTCCGGAGATTGAAAACCTCACCGGCTTCACCGCCACGCCGAACGTGTCGATCGTGTCGCCTCCGGTGTTGTCGGCGCCTCCGGGCGCATTGGATTGGAGCTATTCGTTTAACGTTTCGGTCGCCAATGCGATGGACGGGTTCGTGGAATTTCGCGCCCGGCTTTCAGCCGGCATGCACCGCGGGGCGGACGCAAAGCTGGACGCCGGTTCAACGACCTTGACGATCCACAAGCCCGGGTCGAAATCAGGGCATCCGGACCTGACCGCCAGTTTGGTCGGACCTTCCAACGCCCCGGTGGGATCAATCATCGAATACGTGATCAACTTCACCAATGAGGTCGCCGTCGGCGCGACCGGCGTGCAAGTCTCCGATGTGCTGCCGGCCCAGTTCACCTACGTCGCCGGCAGCGCCACGGCCGGCGGTTTCATCCTGGGCGACACGCTGACGTGGGACCTCGGCGCCTTGCCCGCGGGAGCGAGCGGATCAGTTTCCTTCAAGGCCACGGTTTCGATGGACGCTGCCGGACAAACCGTGACGAATCGCGCCCGCATCTACAGTGCTGAAGACGACGCCCAGTATTCGGACAACACCGACTCGCTCACCAATGTCGTCACCAGCCCGGGTTGTCCGACGTGCGTGATGGATTATCCCTACGTCAGCGCCAACCCGCTCACGAGCGTCGTCTTCAACGAGAGCGAGGTCCTGCGTGGATTCAGCCCGATCATCGCGGGGCATGGGGATACGATCAAGGTTTGGTACAACGACGAGCACGCGCTCACTCTCGGTGTGCGACGGGTCATTGTGAAGACCGCGAGCGGGACCACCACCAACGATTATCCGCTCACGCCGCTCACGGGCGTCCCCGGCGGCGCGACCAACCCGGCCGTGGGCACATTGGCGTTGACCGGCAACCAGGCCGGCACCGACCTCGCGAACCGGCCAATGTTTCCGGCCCTGTTCATCACCGACATCACGGACGATCCGACGAGCAAGGCGGGCGACTGGCAGTTCGGCGGCACGGCAATTCCCCCGCACGCCGTCTTCGGCACCTGGAAAGGTGCGGTCAGGACGATCGACCAAACCAAGACGCCCGCGACCGTGAGCATCCTGCCCGACACCGACCCGGCCAAAAACGACTGGAACCTCGGCGCTGGCGATCCGGCCCCGGCCGGCTTGAAGAACGAGGGCTACGGCGCCGAAGTGCGCTGGAACGTGGACGACCTGGGGCTGACATTTGGCCGCATGTACCGGTTCTACTTCATGGTACACGACGGCGATCAGAATAATTCGGGCGGCGACACCGGCCACGCGTGCCTGAACGTTTGCTTCACGAAGCCGCCGACCAATCTTCCGCCAGTGGCCAACGACGACGCCTACACCGTCAACGAGGACGGCATCCTGACGGTGGGCGCGCCCGGCGTGCTGGCCAATGACACTGATCCGAACACCAACGCCCTCACGGCGATGCTCGTCAGCGGTCCCGCTCACGGCGCCTTGACTTTCAATCCCGATGGATCTTTTTCCTACGCCCCCACGACCAACTACCATGGCCCGGATAGTTTCACGTACAAGGCCAGCGACGGGTTGACCAACTCGGACACGGCCACCGTCTCGATCACCGTCGTGGCCGTGAACGATGCGCCCGTCGCGGCGAACGACGCCTACACCATCGCGGAGGATTCGCTGCTCACGGTGCCCGCACCCGGCGTCCTTGCGAACGACACTGATCTGGACGGCGACCCGTTGACGGCCATGCTCGTGAACGCTCCGGCGCACGGTGCGCTGACGCTGAGCCCCGACGGTTCGTTCGTCTATCAGCCCAACACCGACTTCAACGGCACAGACTCATTCAGCTATTGGGCGAGCGACGGGCTGACCAACTCCGGCCCCGCTATCGTCACGATCACAGTCACGCCGGTCAACGACGCGCCCGTCGCCAACCCGGACGCCTACACGGTGAACGAGGATAGCGTCCTCACGGTCGCCGCGCCCGGAGTGCTGGCCAACGACACCGATGCGGATGGCGATCCGTTGACCGCGATGCTGGTCAGCGGTCCCAGCCACGGCACGCTCACGCTCCTTCCCAACGGCTCGTTCACCTACACGCCCGCGACCAACTACAACGGCCCCGACAGCTTCACCTACAAGGCCAACGACGGCCTCACCAATTCCGCGCCCGCGGCCGTGACCATCACGGTGAACGCTGTGAACGACCGGCCCGTCGCCAACCCGGACGCCTACACGATCAACGAGGACACTACTCTCACAGTCGCCGCGCCCGGCGTGCTGGCCAATGACACCGACGCGGACGGCGATCCCTTGACCGCGATGCTGGTCAGCGGTCCCAGCCACGGCACGCTCACGCTGAGCACCAACGGTTCATTCGTGTATCGCCCCAACACCAACTTCAACGGCCCCGACAGCTTCACCTACAAGGCCAATGACGGCCGCACCAATTCTGTGCCTGCAGCCGTGACCATCACGGTCAACGCTGTGAACGACGCGCCAGTCGCCAACCCGGACGCCTACACGATCAGCGAGGACAGCGTCCTCACGGTTGCCGCTCCAGGCGTGCTGGCCAACGATTCCGATGCCGATGGTGATGCGCTGACCGCCGTGCTTGTGACCGGCCCCGCACACGGCACGCTCACCTTGAGCACCAACGGCTCCTTCGTGTATCGCCCGGCCACAAACTTCAACGGCACCGACACATTCACCTACGTTGCCAATGACGGCACCATCAACTCCGCACCGGCCCCGGTCGCGATCAATGTCACGCCGGCCAACGACGCGCCGGTGGCAGTCAGCGACGCCTACACCATCAACGAAGACACCTTGCTCACGGTCGCCGCGCCCGGAGTGCTGGCCAACGACTCCGACGCGGACGGCGATCCACTTCGCGCCGCGCTGGTCAGCGGCCCCGCGCATGGCGCGCTTACCTTCAACACCAACGGTTCGTTCACCTACCTGCCGGCGACGAATTTTCATGGCACCGACTCGTTCACCTACGTCGCCAACGACGGAACGACCAACTCCGCCCCCGCGAACGTCACGATCACGGTCAACTCCGTGAACGATTCGCCCGTGGTGGCGAACGACAGCTACTCCCTCCTCGAAGACAACCTCTTCGTCGTCGCCGCGCCCGGAGTGCTGGCCAACGACTTCGACGCGGACGGCGATGTGTTGAGTGTCGCGCTCGTCGCCGGGCCGGCGCATGGCTCACTCACGCTCAACACCGACGGTTCGTTCACCTACCGGCCGGCGACAAATTACAACGGACCCGACTCGTTCACGTATCGCGCCAGCGACGGCACGACCAACACCGCCCCCGCGATCGTCAGCCTCACGGTCCTGCCCGTGAACGACCCGCCGTCCTTCGTCAAAGGCCCGGACCAGCTCGTGCCGGAAAATTCCGGGCCTGCGATCATCGCGAATTGGGCCGCGAGCCTCTCGGCCGGCCCGCCGGATGAAGCCGGCCAGACGCTCACCTTCATCATCACGACGGATCACCCGGAGCTTTTCACCACGCCGCCTGCGGTCGGTACGAACGGCACACTCACCTTCGCCCCCGCCGCGAACGTGTTCGGCCTCGCAACCGTCACCGCGAGGCTGCGCGACGACGGCGGCACGGCCAACGGCGGCGTGGACACGTCGGACCCGCAGACCTTCACGATCACGGTCAATTCGCCGCCCATCGTGAACATCATCACGCCGACCAACGGCACGTTCTTTATGGTGCCCGCGAGCTTTCCGGTGATCGCCGACGCGTTCGACCCCGACGGCTTCGTGACACAGGTGGAGTTGTTCCAGGGCACCAACCGCCTCGCTGTGTTCACCAACGCGCCGTATCAGGTGCCGAGGTCGAATCTGCCCGTCGGCACTTATCAATTTTCCGCGCGCGCGACCGATAACCACGGCGCCGTGGGCGTGTCCCAGCCGGTCAACGTGACCGTGCTGCCCACGGCGCCGCTGGTGGTCGAAGGCGAACTGCTCGATGCGCAGGTGAACCTTTTCGAGTTGAGCATCCGCGTGGACAACCCGACGCCGTTCCCGTTCCCCGCGGTCCGCGTGCTCATCAGCAATCTGCCGCCAGGCACGGTGGTGGCCAACGCCTCCGGCACCAACGCCAGCGGCGCGCCCTTCGTGCAATATAACTGGACGGTCCCGCCCGGCGGCAGCGCGCCGATGGTCATCGAATACATGACGACCAACCGCCAGCCCGCGCAGCCGGGTCTCTCGGTCGAAATTGTCCAGCAGCTGCCAGCACCCGCGCCCGCCATCGGGACGTTCGTGCCGGTGACGCGAATGGGATCGCTGACGGGCGACCGCTACGTGATCGGCTTCGACACCACGGCGGGCCGCGACTACTTCATCGAATACAGCAATGATCTGGCGTCGTGGAAGACCGCGGCGACCGGCGTCCACGGGTTCGGGAACTTCGGCCAGTGGGTGGACACTGGCGCGCCGAAGACAGAGAGCCACCCGAGCTTGAAGCAGAAAAGGTTTTACAGAGTGAGACTGGCACCGTAGTGAGGGGCGGCCAAATGAAAATCCTTGTCCCGCTCTCCGCCGCGACACTGCTCGCGGCGCTCACCACAACTTCAAGCATCGCGGCCGAATCTAATCCGGGCGACCCGCCCGATCACAAATGGCGCGTCGGCGTGAGCCTCTCGCTGGGCTTCAACGCTTCCGCTAATTTTTCCCGGCTCGCGCCCGTGCTGCCGCCGCCGCCGCCGCCGAAGTTCACCGCGCTCGATCCGAACCTGCACCCGAACTATGACGACGGTTACACCTTGGTGGACTCCGCCAACGACGGGATGAACACGATCTACTGGGGCTACTTCAACGACACCGCCAACCAGAACGTCAACGCCAGCACCGAGCGGCTCACGCTGCACCGCACCGTCATCAACCAGCCGGCAACCGCCCTCACCCAGGACACCGCCCCGTTGCCCGGACTAGAAGTGAACCTCAACCGCGACCTGTGCAAGTTGTGGCGCGGGCGCTTCGGCTTGGAAGGCGTGTTTGGATTTCTCCAGCTCAACATCCGCGACAGCCGCGACATCATGGCGACAGGCACGCTGACGAGCGACGTGTTCAGCCTGCACGACTCGGCCGCGCAATATTTCAACGGAAATTTTCCCAACGACTACCAGGGCGTCTTCGGTCCCGCGGTCAACGTGCCGTTCATCCCGATCACGCCGATCGTTCCGGAGCGCACGACGATGAACGTGGTGGAAACCATCCACGGCACGCGGCTGTTCGATGCCACCGCGTACTTCTGGCGGTTGGGCGCGTATTGGGAAACGCCGCTGACATCCAAGCTCAGCTTCGCGGTCAACGGCGGCGCCACCCTCACATGGATCCACAGCACCTTCACTATTCATCAAACCACGCAGGTGTCTCCCGGAGGGCTGATCACGGAAGATTTCTCCAATTTCAACGAGGGCTTTCAGGTCGGCGGCTACTTCGGCATGAATCTCCGCTACGCGCTCTCCGACCGGTGGAGTTTGCTGACGGGCGCGCGCTTCGAGAAGGTGGGCGAGTACCACAATTTCGCCGGCGGCAAGCAGGCCGAACTCGTCTTCGGCAAGAGCGTGTTCCTCACCGCCGGCGTGTCGTATTCGTTCTGACCGGGCGGACCTCACTTCGCCTTCATCTCGACCACGTGCGCGAGGATCGCCTTGCGCATCGCCTCGCCGGCTCCCGTCGAAACTTTGTGGCCGCTCGGCGGGTCGTTGAAAATTTCCTTCTTCGTCGTGAGCACGTTGTAGGCGGCGTAAACGCTCGACGGCGGACAGGTCGTGTCGATGAAGCCGACGGTGACGATGCCGGGGGCCTTCGTGCGCGTGGCGAAGTTCATCGCGTCGTAGTAGCGCACTGCCTCGATGACGTTCGGCGGCGGGTTTTCGCCGGTGGCGATGAACTTCGGCCAGCCATTGATGCGGCCCGACTTGAAACCCGTGTGGTCGCATCCCGCCGGCACGCCCGCGGCGAAGAACGTCACACGCGGATCGAGACCGGCGGCGACGATGGATTGGAAACCGCCCTGGCTGCTGCCGTGCACAATGACCGTGCGGCCATCCCACTCCGGTTGCGCCGTGAGGAAATCAATCGCGCGCACCAGCCGCAGGAACATGCCCTGAAAGTAAACCGTCTCGCGTGATTCGCGGCCGCGCGTGCGGTAGTCCTTCAACTCGCCGTTCGCGAGGTCGGTGTAAAACTGCTCCGGCTTGCCGTTCGGAATACCGTGCGCGTTGATGTCCAACGCAAGGAAATTCTGCTTCGCCCAGCCCGCCGCGCCGCCGAGACTCGAACTGCGCACGCCTGCGCCGTGCACGGTCAGGATGATCGGCAGGATCTTCGGCTTCGCACCAACAGGCCGCGCGAAGTAGCCGCTCACTGGTTTGCCAACGGAGTCCGCCTGAAGATCGAACACTTCAACGTCCTTCGATGGCGATTTCTCTGGCGTAAGCCGCGCGTTGATGGGCACGGCGGCGAGCTTCCTTTTCTGCGCCGCCCAGAACGCGTCGAAGTCATTGGGCACCGGCATGCTCGGCTTGATCTTCAGCGGGTCAAAGCCGGCTCCGCCGATGGCGGTGAGATTGGATTTCTCCGGCGTGGTGAACGTGACACGGCATTGAAGGAAGCCCGGCTCGTCGAGTTTGCCGGTCAACTTCGCGGTGCCGCTGACGAGCTTGAGGCTGCCGCTTTGAGTCGGAGGCACGCCGTCCTTCGTGGTCGTCCACGCGACCCGCGCGCCCTCCACCGGCTCGCCGGCGCGGGTAAGGTTGATGTTGAACGTCACGATCTCGCCCTGATGATAAAGCGCATCGGCATGGTCAGTATCGATGGTGAGTGAGTAGTCGCTCGCGGGCCTCGCGGCCGTCGCGGCGAAGAGGGATGGGAGGCTCGCGATGAGCGCGGCCACGATGAACCAGCGGCGGGAAAGGGATGTCATACGCGGATTCAGTTTCGTCCGCGCGCGCGACGCAAGTGGATTCTGGCGGTGAAGAAGGGGTTGGCCAACTCCCAGCAGCGACGCTTTTATCGGCTGGCATCAGGCATCTTTTCAAAAGTAGCCTGAGGCCTTCATGAACCCCATCCGACTCTTTGGCGCGCTCGCCATCCTGCTCGCGACGACCGGTGCATTCGCCGCGGAAGGGAGGCGGCCCAACATCCTCCTCGTCGTCGCCGACGACATGGGCTATGGCGACTCGACGCTCTTCTGGAAAAACACCGAGCTCCAGACGCCGGTGATGGAAGCGGTGGCGCGCAAGGGCATCCGCTTCACGCAATTCCGGGTGAACCCGCTGTGCTCGCCCACGCGGTCGTCGTTGATGACGGGGCAATACTCGCTGGAGAACGGCATGTGGCGCGGGGCCAATGACGCCAACGCCCCGACGGCGGGAAAGGAGGAGCGCGAGAATGTGCGGCGATTCAAGGACGGCGTGGTGCTGCTGCCGCAGTTGCTCAAGGCGGCGGGTTACGCCACGGGCGCGTTTGGCAAATGGCACCTGGGCAACGACGCGAAGAACCTGCCGAACGCGCGCGGATTCGACGAGTTCCTCGGATTCATCGGCGGCTCCCACGCCTACTGGCTGGGCCGCAACTCGAAGATTTTTCACAACGGCAAGCCCCACGACGCCATCGGCAAACACACGACGGACCTGTTCGCGGACGCGGCGATCGGGTTCATCAAGGCGAACAAGGACCGCCCGTTCTTCTGCTACGTCCCATTCAACGCGGTCCACGGCCCGATGCGCAGCGCCGAACGCGACGCGGACTCCGCGAAGCCGGAGTGGCTGGCGAAATACGAGAAACTCGGCGTCGCGCAACCCCGTCGTGACTATTGCGCGGTAATGAGCCACGCCGACGACCGCGTGGGCGACCTGCTCAAGACGCTCCGCGAACTGGGCCTCGAAACGAACACGCTGGTGATATATCTCTCCGACAACGGCGGCATCCTGCACACCTACCCGTCGAACAACGGGCCGTTGCGCGGCGGCAAGGGCGATACGTTCGAAGGCGGCATCCGCGTGCCCGCGGTGATGCAATGGCCCGGCGTGATCCCGCCCGGTTCGGTGAGCGACGAGAGCGCGGTGCACTTCGACATTTTCACCACGATCCTCGCCGCCGCGGGTGCACCGGTGCCGGCCCGCAACGGCGCCTTTCCCGTCCATGGTGTCAACCTGCTGCCGCTGCTGCGCAAGCCCGCGCAGGTGAAACTGCCCGACCGCTACCTCTTCTGGGATCTCTACGGCGACGTCGCCGCGCTGCACGGCAAGTGGAAGATGGTCGGCACAATCCCAAACCACCACGGCAAGTTCGACAAGGCCGTGGAGGCAACCGTCGGCGCGAGGTTCGCGCTCTATGACCTCGAGGAAGACCTTGGCGAGAAGACCGACGTGTCGGAAAAGTTCCCGGAGATTTACCGCGACCTCAAGGCCCGCCATCTCGAATGGCTGCGGCAGTTCGCGAAGTGACTCAAGCCGTGCTTGCCGCGCGTCGGTCGTCGGGGCAAACATCGCGCGCATGAAATTCCTCCGGCTCGCTCTCGCCTCGGCGCTCCTGCTCTCGGCCGCGTCCTCAGCCCATGCCGCCGAGCGCCCCAACTTCATCGTCATCAACATTGACGACCTCGGCTACGCGGACATCGGGCCTTTTGGATCGAAGCTCAACCGCACGCCGAACCTCGACCGCATGGCGAAGGAGGGGCGCAAGCTCACGTGCTTCTACGCGGCGCCGGTGTGCTCGCCGTCGCGCTCGGCGTTGATGACGGGTTGTTATCCCAAGCGCGTGCTGCCGATTCCGGGCGTGCTGTTTCCCGCAGGCGCGGTCGGGCTGAATCCTGCGGAGCGCACGGTGGCGGAGTTGTTGAAGGAAGTTGGCTACACGACCGCGTGCATCGGCAAGTGGCACCTCGGCGATCAGCCGGAGTTTCTCCCCACGGCGCAGGGCTTCGATTATTACCTCGGCATTCCCTACTCGAACGACATGGGGCCGGGCGAGGAAGGTTCGAAGAGCAGCCTCGGTGACAAGCTCCCCGACGCGAAGCTCTCCAACCTCGCCGGCAACGACGAGTCCGGCCTCAAGGGCGCGAGCCAGCCGCCGTTGCCGCTGGTGGAGAACGGCAAAGTGATTGCGCGCGTGGGACCGGACGAGCAGCAGGGCATCGTGGAGCGTTACACCACGGCGGCGGTGAAGTTCATCAAGGCCAGCAAGGACAAGCCGTTCTTCCTCTACCTGCCGCACAACGCCGTGCACTTCCCGATTTATCCCGGCAAGAAGTGGGCGGGCAAATCGCCCAACGGCATCTACAGCGACTGGGTGGAGGAAGTGGACTGGAGCGTGGGCCAGGTGCTCGACACATTGCGCGAACTGAATCTCGACGCGAAGACGCTCGTGCTTTTCACGTCCGACAACGGAGGCACGGCACGCGCGGTGAACGCGCCATTGCGCGGCTTCAAGGCCAGCACGTGGGAGGGCGGCATGCGCGAGCCGACCGTCGCGTGGTGGCCGGGGAAAATTCCTGCGGGCACCAGCACGGATGAAATCACCGGCATGTTCGACGTGCTGCCGACGCTGGTGAAACTTGCCGGCGGCAAGGTGCCGACGGATCGCAAGATTGATGGCGGCGACATCTGGCCGGTGCTCGCCGGCGAGGCGGGCGCGAAATCGCCGCATGACGTTTTCTATTACTATCGCGGCCTGAAGCTCGAAGGCGTCCGCAGCGGTCCGTGGAAACTCCGCTTCGCCTCCGCGGATGCGGCGCCTGCTAAGAACGCGAAGAAGGGCAAGGCCGCCAAGAAGCAGGACGCCGCCGCCGTTGACCAGCTCTACAACCTCGACTCCGACATCGGCGAGTCGAAGAATGTCGCCGACGCGAATCCCGACGTGATCAAACGCCTCCGCTCGCTCGCCGATGCGATGAAGGACGACCTCGGCCTCGACGGCATCGGTCCAGGCGTTCGTCCGCTCGGGCGCGTGGCCAATCCGCAGCCGCTCATCGGCAGGGACGGAAAGATTCGCGAGGGCTTTGCTCCTTGAACACAGGATGCCCCATGAACACGAAGCTGGTTTTAAGAAGCTGTCCTCTCGCCGCGTTGCTTTTGTTCATCGCAGGAATTGAAATCAATGGCATGGCAGCCGGGCTCCAACTCAACCTTCGATCCCGTCAACAGACCGCAGGCGGTGCGGATGCCGTCGTGGAGAAGAAAGCCGCGTGGGACGCGAAGAAGACAGCACTCATCATCTGCGACATGTGGGACGACCATTGGTGCAAATCCGCCGCGCGCCGCGTCGGCGAAATGGCCGGGCCGCTCAACGAAACCGTGAAGGCCGCGCGGGCGAAGGGCGTGTTCATCATCCACGCGCCGAGCACCTGCACGGGCTTTTACAAGGACACGCCGCAACGCAAGCGCGCGCAGGCCGCGCCGTTCTCACCCACGCCCGTGCCGCTCGCGACGGCGGAGCGCTGGGGCACCGCGTGGGTCTGGCCCGACGCGAAGCACGAGGGCGTGTTGCCGGTTGATGACTCGGACATGGGCTGCTCCTGCACCGGTGCGAAGTGCGTCATTCGCGAGGCGTGGACGCGGCAGATCGCCACCATCGAAATCGCCGAACCCGACGCCATCACCGACAACGGACAGGAGACTTGGAACCTGCTCGCCGCGCGCGGCATTACCAACGTCATCCTCTGCGGCGTGCATCTGAACATGTGCGTGCTCGGCCGGCCCTTCGCCATCCGGCAGATGGCGAACGTCGGCAAAAACGTGGCGCTCATGCGCGACCTCACCGACACGATGTATAATCCCGAGCGGCCACCGGGCATCGATCACTTTGCCGGCACCGCGCTCGTCATCGGGCACGTGGAGAAATATTGGTGTCCCTCGTTCACGAGCGCGGATCTCACGGGCCGCGCGCCTTTCAAGTTCAAGGGCGACTAACGCGCATTCGTCCCGCGGCGAATTTGTCCGTCCCGTTCCTCGTCTGCAATCCCATGAATCCCTCAACTCCGTCACGGATGACCGCTGCCGCGATGATCTTCACCTTGATTGCCAGCACCCCGACCGGTTGGCCGGCGGACCCACCGCAAACGATCCTCAAGACCGAAACCTTCGACCGCGATCCCGGCTGGGAGGGGCACAACAATCGCATGACGCCAAAGAAAGCGAGCGTGGTGAAGCAGGACTTCGGCTTCAGCACGACGCACTTCGCGGGCAGGGCGGCCGGCGAAATGGGCGGCGCAATCCAGCGCGCCACCAAGCCGGCTTCCTACGCCGCGGCACTGACGCCGGCGAAGACGCTTGAAGACAAACTCTCCGCCTCCGGCACTTTCGCCATGCCCGTTCGCGGCGGCGGCGGTGTGTTCTTCGGCTTTTTCAATTCACGGCAACCGGGCGGCAGCGGGCGGCCCATCGGTTCGCTCGGGCTGGATTTCGATTTCGAATCCCACGGGGGCCGGCTCGCGGTGCGGTTGATTTCGAATGGCAACAAATCGTGCGGCACGTTCATCACGCCGTATCTGCCCGGCAAATTCCGGCCGACGCCGCTCAAGTGCGATGGCACGAAGTATCACTGGACGCTCGATTACGACCCGCAGGCCGCCGGCGGAAATGGGCGTTTCACTTTCACCATGGGCAGCGATACGCACAAGACGCAGGACTACGGCAGGCTGCCCGAGGCTTCCGAGAAGGAGGCGCGCGCGCGCTTTCCGTTCACAACCACGTTCACGGTGGAGGTCCCCGCTGACCTGCGGAAGGACGGCGCGACCTTCGACCGCTTCGGGGTGAACAACATGATGAAGGCCGGCGGAACGGCGACGATGTATTTCGACGACCTGAAATTCAACGGCAAGACGGAGGATTTCGCGAAGGACCCCGGCTGGGTCGGCGCGAACAACCGCGTGACTTACGACGACAACGAGCAGGGCGGCATCCAGAACTTCGGCTGGCAGCCCACGCATCTGGCCGGCGGCGCGCCGGGAGAAATCGGCGGACTGATGTGGCGCAGCCCCTACGCTTACTACGCCGATCGCGTCGGGCCGTTCTCGTTAAGCGACCGGCTCGAGGCGCGCGGGCGCGTGG